>NZ_JASCOY010000043.1:0-45727 GCF_029960075.1 Pseudomonas sp. PS02290 | reverse complement strand
GCTTGCTCGCGAAGAGGCAAGAACATCCGCTAAATTTGCGGCGGTAATAATGCCTTCTTCGCGAGCAAGCTCGCTCACACATGGTCCGGGTATGCTGCACGATTGCACAGCATCCCGAAGGAATCTCCAAGAGCGCTGGCGGTGGTTACTGCGCCAACGGACCCACTTCGCGCATCGGCTTGCCACGCACCGGCGCATTGCCTGCGACGTAGTAATCGGCGGTGCTACGCGGCAGTGGGGCACGACCGCGGATCTTGTCGGCGATTTTCTCGGCCATCATGATCGTCGGCGCGTTGAGGTTGCCGGTGGTGATCAGCGGCATGATCGACGCATCTACCACACGCAGCCCTTCCATCCCGTGCACACGGCCCTGGCCGTCAACGACCGCCATTTCATCAGTGCCCATCTTGCACGAGCAGGACGGGTGATACGCCGTCTCAGCGTGCTCACGGATAAACGTGTCCAGTTGCTCGTCGCTCTGCACGTCGATGCCCGGGCTGATTTCGCGGCCACGGTACTGGTCCAGCGCCGGCTGCTGCATGATCTCGCGGGTCAGGCGAATGCCGTCGCGGAATTCCTGCCAATCCTGCTCGGAGGCCATGTAGTTGAAAAGAATGCTCGGGTACTCGCGCGGATTCTTCGATTTCAACTGCACGCGGCCACGGCTTGGCGAACGCATCGAACCCACGTGCGCCTGGAAACCATGCTCTTTCACGCCCTTGCTGCCGTTGTAGTTAATCGCGACCGGCAGGAAGTGGTACTGAATGTTCGGCCACTCGAATTCCTCGCGCGAACGAATGAAACCGCCTGCTTCGAACTGGTTGCTGGCACCGATCCCTTTGCCGAGGAGCATCCACTCGGCGCCGATGGCCGGCTGGTTCCACCACAGCAGCGACGGGTACAGCGAGACCGGCTCTTTGCAGGCGTACTGCAAATACATCTCGAGGTGGTCTTGCAGGTTCTCGCCAACGCCCGGCAGATCATGAACGACCGGAATGTCGAGCTTCTTCAGCAGCGCGGCGGGGCCGACGCCGGAACGCTGCAGGATCTGCGGCGAAGCAATGGCGCCGCCACACAGCAGGACTTCCTTGCGAGCGCGCGCTTCGATGCGGGTGTCGCTGTCGCCAACCAGGTAGGCCACGCCGACGGCGCGCTTGTTGTCGAACAGAATCCGGTCTGTCAGCGCGTGAGTGACGATGGTCAGGGTCGAGCGCTTCTTCGCTTCGTCCAGATAGCCACGGGCGGTGCTGGCGCGACGGCCGAACGGCGTGACGGTGCGGTCCATCGGGCCGAAACCTTCCTGCTGATAACCGTTGAGGTCATCGGTGCGCGGATAACCGGCTTGCACGCCTGCTTCCACCATTGCGGCGAACAGCGGATTGTTGCCGGCCTTGGGCGTGGTGACGCTGACCGGGCCTTCGCCGCCGTGGTAGTCGTTCGGGCCGATATCGCGGGTTTCGGCCTTGCGGAAGTACGGCAGGCAATCAAGGTATGACCAGTCTTCCAGGCCCGGGTTTTTCGCCCAGCCGTCGTAGTCCATGGCGTTGCCGCGGATGTAGCACATGCCGTTGATCAGCGACGAGCCACCCAGGCCCTTGCCGCGACCGCATTCCATGCGGCGGTTGTTCATGTGCGGCTCTGGCTCGGTCTCGTAGGCCCAGTTGTAGCGACGGCCTTGCAACGGAAATGCGAGGGCGGCTGGCATCTGCGTGCGGAAATCAGCGCGATAGTCCGGGCCGCCGGCTTCAAGCAACAGCACGGTGACGCCTGCGTCTTCGGTGAGACGGGCTGCCAGGGTGTTACCGGCCGAGCCGGCGCCGATGATGATGTAATCGAATTCCTGGGACATTTGAAATGCTCCCTCTTGAAAGTAGTCGGAGGTGCGCAAGTCCTGTAGGAGTGAGCTTGCTCGCGATGAGGTCATAGCCCCAATGTTGCTGGCGGCTGACACTCAGCAATCGCGAGCAAGCTCGCTCCTACAGTGAAATGCGTGTTGCCGGTGCGGCTTTGCAGGATCAGAACACCGACGCGTAATCGCCCAGCTCGACCTGCACAGACTTGATGCGGGTGTATTGCGCCAGCGAGCTGATACCGTTCTCGCGGCCCACGCCTGACTGCTTGTAGCCACCGACCGGCATCTTCGCGTCGGACTCGCCCCAGGCGTTGATCCAGCAGATACCGGCTTCCAGTTGATGGATCACGCGATGCGCGCGGTTCAGGTCCTTGGTCACGATGCCGGCGGCCAGACCCATTTCAGTGTCGTTGGCGCGGCGGATCACGTCCTCTTCGCTGTCGTAGCTGAGGATGCTCATGACCGGGCCAAAGATTTCCTCTTTGACGATGGTCATCTCATCGGTGCAATCGGTGAACACGGTCGGGGCAACGAACGCTCCATTGGCCAGCTCGCCCTCGGTCAGACGATCGCCGCCGATCAGCAGACGGGCGCCTTCTTCCTTGCCCTTGTTGATGTAGCCGAGCACGTTTTCCATGTGCGCGAAGCTCACCAGCGGGCCGAAGTTGGTGTTGTCGTCTTGCGGGTTGCCGACGCGGATGCGTTTGACGCGCTCAAGGATTTTCGCTTCGAACGCTGCCTTCAGTGCGCTCGGCACGAACACGCGAGTGCCGTTGGTGCAGACCTGACCGGAGCTGTAGAAGTTGGCCATCATCGCGATGTCGGCGGCGCGGTCCAGATCGGCGTCGTCGAAAATGATCAGCGGGGACTTGCCGCCCAGCTCCATGGTCACTTCCTTGAGCGACGAGCTCGACGCGCTGGCCATGACTTTCTTGCCAGTTTGTACGCCGCCGGTGAACGAGATCTTCTCGATGCGCGGGTGCTCGGTCAGCCAGCTGCCGACGTCACTGCCGGCGCCCGTCAGCACGTTGAACACGCCGTCCGGCACACCGGCTTCGGTGTAGATTTCGGCCAACTTCAGCGTGGTCAGCGAGGTGACTTCGCTTGGCTTGAAGATCATTGCGTTGCCGGCGGCCAGTGCAGGGGCGGACTTCCACAGGGCGATCTGGATCGGGTAGTTCCACGCGCCGATGCCGACGGTGACGCCCAGCGGCTCGCGGCGGGTGTAGACAAACGAGGTGTCACGCAGCGGAATCTGCTCGCCTTCGATGGCGGGCACCAGGCCGGCGTAGTACTCCAGCACGTCGGCGCCGGTGACGATGTCGACGTATTTGGTTTCGGAGATCGCTTTGCCGGTGTCCAGGGTTTCCAGTTCGGCCAGCTCATCGTTGCGTTCACGCAGGATGTCGACGGCACGACGCAGGATGCGCGAGCGCTCCATGGCGGTCATGGCGGCCCAGATTTTCTGGCCTTTTTCAGCGCTGACAACCGCGCGCTCAACGTCTTCTTTGGTGGCGCGCTGGACATGGGCCAGGACTTCGCCATTGGCCGGGTTGATGGCTTCGAAGGTCGCGTTGCTGCTGGCGTCCACGTAGCCGCCGTCAATGTAGAGTTTTTGCAATTCGAAACGGGCCATAAAATCCTCGCAGTAATCTGGGTGGGTGACGACCGAGTGCGCCGTGCGCTGCCTTGGTCGTGGTGCCGGCTGCTTCAGCTCGGCGCTTTTGCCAGTTGAAAGTCCATGTACTCGTAGGCAATCCGTTGCGCTTGTTCGGTGTCGAAGGCGTCGCCCGAAAGCGCGCCGCGCAGCCATAGGCCGTCGATCAAGGCCGCCAGCCCCCGGGCTGCGCTGCGTGCTTCATCCAACGGCAATGCGCGACGGAACTGGCAGCAGAGGTTGGAATAAAGACGGTGGTCGTTGATTCGCTGCAGCCTGTGCAGCGAGGGCGAATGCATGCTGGTTGCCCAGAAGGCGAGCCAGGTTTTCATCGCCGGACCGTTGACCTGACTGGAATCGAAGTTGCCCTCGATGATCACTTTCAGGTGAGCCCGCGGGCTGTCGTTGTTCAATGCCCGGCGCCGCCCGGCGACGCTGGCGATCAGCGCGTTCATCAAGTGGCGCATCGTCGCTGCGATCAGGCCGTTCTTGTCCTGAAAGTAGTGACTGATGATGCCGTTGGAGACCCCTGCCAGTTTGGCGATCAGCGCAATGCTGGCATCGCCCATCCCGACCTGATCGACCGCCGTCAGGGTGGCCTGGATCAACTGCTGACGCCGAATGGGTTGCATACCGACCTTGGGCATCTGTGGGGCTCCTTGATGTGCCGGGTGATCGTGGGTGGCTGGAAACGGCGTCCACTGTAAAGCTTTTTAATTGAACGTTCAATCAACAAAAAACGAGGAGCGCAGAAAAGCAGCTACAAGCGCCAAGCCTCAAGCCGCAAGAATCAAGGTTTGGCGGCCCTTTCTCTTGCAGCTTGTAGCTCGCAGCTTAAAGCTGACTTTCAGCCATGATTCTTGCCCAGCAATGCGTGGTACAGCTCGCTGTCGCCGAGGATGCCGACCAGCTGGTTGTTTTCCTGCAGCACCAGTTTGTTGCCGGTGTGATAGCGGATCTGCAGGGCGTCACGCATACCGATGTCGGAGTGGACGACGGTCGGTTTGCGGCCGAGTGCATCCACCGACTGACCCGGCTCCCAGCTCTGCAGATCAAGGGCTGCGCCATGCTGGTGGGCGCCGGTGATGGCGTTGCCGTCGGACAGATCAATCCATGTGTCGTCGCTCGGGTCCAGGCAGACCTGAGAACCGTTGATGCGCGTGCACTGGGTGATCGGGCGCATCAGGCTGCGACCGCACAGCACGTTGAGCGGGTTGGTGTGGGCGACAAACGTACGCACGTATTCGTCGGCAGGGTTGAGCACGATCTCTTCCGGCACGCTGTACTGAATGATCCGGCCGTCCTTCATGATCGCGATGCGGGTGCCGAGCTTGAGCGCTTCGTCCAGGTCGTGGCTCACGAAGACGATGGTCTTGTTCAGCTTTTTCTGCAGCGCCAGCAGTTCATCCTGCAGGCCCTGACGGATCAGCGGATCGAGTGCCGAAAACGGCTCGTCCATCAGCAGAATATCGGCGTCCATCGCCAGTGCCCGGGCCAGGCCGACACGCTGTTGCATGCCGCCCGACAGCTCGTCCGGCTTCTTGTTGCGCCATTGGGTCAGGCCGACCAGCTCCAGTTTTTCGTCCACCAGCGCGCGCCGCTCTTTCTCGGGGCGGCCCTGCATTTCCAGACCGAAACTGATGTTCTCGCGCACCGTCAGCCACGGCATCAGGGCGAACTTCTGGAACACCATCGCGATGCGTTTGGTGCGCATCATCTTCAGCTCGGCGGGGGTGCAGGCGGCGATGTTGATCTGCTTGCCCTCGTGCTCGACGAACAGCGAGCCGCGGCTGACCGTGTTCAAGCCGTTGATGCACCGCAGCAAGCTGGATTTGCCCGAGCCGGACAGGCCCATCAGCACGCAGATCTCACCTTTGTTGATCTCCAGCGTGGCCTTTTCAACGCCGACGATCTGGCCGGTTTTCTTGAGGATTTCAGCCCGCGTAAGGCCCTGGTCCAATAGCTTGAGTGCCTCACGCGGGTCTTTGGAGAAGACGACGTCAACCTGATCGAATTTGATGATGCTCATGCGTCGGCCCTCACTTTGGCGTCCGGTTGTTTGCAGATCCGGTCGAGCATGATCGCCAGCAATACGATCGCCAGGCCCGCTTCGAAGCCCAGTGCGATATCAGCAGTGTTCAGTGCGTTGACCACAGGTTTGCCCAAGCCATCCGCACCCACCAGCGCGGCGATTACCACCATCGACAGCGACAGCATGATGCACTGGGTGATGCCGGCCGCGATGCTCGGCATGGCGTGGGGCAGTTCGATACGGGAGAGCAGTTGACGGCGCGAGCAGCCGAAGGCTTTGCCGGCGTCGAGGAGTTCTTGCGGGACATCACAGATGCCCAGGTAGGTCAGGCGGATCGGCGCGGCGATCGCAAACACCACCGTCGAAATCAGGCCCGGTACTACCCCGAGGCCGAACAGAGTCAGGGTCGGGATCAGGTAAACGAACGTAGGCACCGTCTGCATCAGGTCGAGGACGGGGCGCATGCAGGTGTAGAACATCGGCTTGTGCGCGGCAATGATGCCCAGCGGCACACCGATTACTACGCAGACCGCCGTGGCGAACAGCACCTGCGCCAGGGTTTCCATGGTTTCCTGCCAGTACCCCAGGTTGAGGATCAGCAGAAAGGAAATGATCACAAATACGGTCAGGCCCCATTTGCGCTGAATGAAGTGGGCGAGCAGAGCAACCAGGCCGATCAGCACGAAGGGGTTGAACCAGGTCAGCCCGCCGGTCAGGCCGTGAATCATGGTTTCCAGTGACGAAGCGATGGCGTCGAAGGTGCTGGCGCCGTGCTGCGTCAGCCATTCGACGAAGCCGGCGATGTACTCGCCCAGAGGGATTTTATGATCAGTCAGCATGATGTCGGTTGTCCGCGTGCGGGATGAAAAGAGGACAACAGGCGGGCGTACCCGCCTGCCTGTCGAGTTACTTCGCCAGCTCGGCTTTTGCGGCTTCCAGGCCAGGTTTTCCGTCCACGGTGGTGACACCCGCCAGCCAGGTGTCGAGTACTTGAGGGTTGGTTTTCAGCCACGCCTTGGCGGCCGCTTCAGGCTTCATCTTGTCGTCGAGGATGTTGCCCATCAGCGCGCTTTCCATCGGCAGCGTGAAAGACAGGTTCTTCAACAGTTGACCAACGTTGCTGCACTCGGTGGTGTAGCCCTTGCGCACGTTGGTGTAGACGGTGGCTTTGCCGAAGTCGGGGCCGAAGAAGTCATCGCCGCCGGTGAGGTATTTGATTTTGAAGCGGGTGTTCATCGGGTGCGGTTCCCAGCCGAGGAACACCACGTCGGTGTTGCGCCGCGAGGCGCGGTCGACCTGGGACAGCATGCCCGCTTCGCTCGACTCGACGACCTTGAAGCCTGCGTCTTTCAGGCCGAAGGCGTTTTTGTCGATCATGCTCTGGATCAGGCGGTTGCCGTCGTTGCCCGGCTCGATGCCGTAGATTTTGCCGTCAAGTTCTTTCTTGAATTTAACGATGTCGGCGAAGTCGTGAAGCCCCTTGTCGTACAGCGCTTGAGGAACGGCGAGGGTGTACTTGGCGTTCTCGAGGTTGGCGCGGACGGTTTCGACGGTGCCGGCGTCGCGGTAGGCCTTGATGTCGTTTTCCATGGTCGGCATCCAGTTGCCGAGGAAGATATCCATGTTCTTGCCATCGGCCAGCGACTTGTAGGTCACGGGCACGGAAATCATCGTGGTTTTGGTTTTGTAGCCCAACGACTGCAGCACGACGCTGGTGACGGCGGTGGTCGCCGTGATGTCGGTCCAGCCCACATCGGAAAAATTGACCATCTGGCAAGCGGCAGGCTCTGCGGCCTGGGCCAGGATCGGAAGACTCAGCGCAACGCCCAGCAACAGCCTTTGTGAACCTTTCATGTTGGACTCCTTTGGTGTTTTCTTCTCGGCATCAACCGCAGCTGATGCGTTTTCTGGTGTCGGCGAGTCAAGTTGGGAAAACCGCTCCATCACTGCGTCTGGCGATTGAGTCGACAACGATCATGTAACAGGGAAAAACAAACGCCTACAGGGGGCGTCGTATCCAGTACACAGGGCGTCGTATCCAGTATCAGTGACGTCGCTTACAGGTTTTTTCCCTGCTCGCCGAATGATTCCCGGGACAAAAGCAGAGTGACGATACGGCAAAAAGTGCCGGAATCGGCAGCCGATCGTGTTCATGTACCGGTTAAAGCAGACGCGACGTTGGTGGGCATGGGTGAGTCGGTGTGAGACGCCGCCCTGCAAAACAAAAGGCTGATGATGCCGCCATCTCGATGGATCGCTACGTGAGCGTAGCAGCTCCATCGCCGGCCGCGCGGCGCGCCGGGAGCCCTGTTTTCGGAGGTTTGCGGTCAATGGCAATCAGCGTGTTCGACCTGTTCAAGATCGGTATCGGCCCTTCCAGTTCCCACACCGTCGGCCCCATGCGCGCTGCCGCATTGTTCGTTCAGGGCCTGCGCGAACGCGATCAGCTGGAGCAGGTGAACCGCGTTGAAGTGCGGCTGTATGGCTCGCTGTCGGCGACCGGCGTCGGCCATGGCAGCGACAGCGCGGTGATCATGGGCCTGATGGGCGAATGGCCCGATGCGATCGATCCGTCGCTGATCGGCCAGCGCATCGCCGAACTGCGTGAAACCGACACCTTGAAGCTCAATGGCGATCACCCGATTACTTTCGTCTGGCAGCGCGACATGCTGCTCATCGACGAAAACCTGCCGTTCCATCCCAACGCCATGACGCTGGTTGCTTTCAATGAGCACGGTGAGTTTCATCGCGACACCTATTACTCAGTGGGCGGCGGTTTTGTCGTCGATGAGGCCCAGGCGGCGAGCGGCGTGCTGGATCGCGACGAAACCGTGCTGCCCTATGATTTCTCCAGTGCGGACGAACTGCTGATGCTCTGCGAAACCCACGGCTTGCGGGTGTCGCAACTGATGATGGAAAACGAGAAGGTCTGGCGCAGCGAAGATGAAATCCGCGCCGGGCTCATGCACCTGTGGCGGGCCATGCAGGCGTGTGTCGAGCTGGGGTTGAAGCACGAGGGTATTTTGCCGGGCGGCCTGAACGTGCGTCGCCGTGCGGCACGTCTGCACCGCAGCCTTCTGGAGCTGAACAAGCCGAACGTGATTGGCTCGACGCTGAGCGCGATGGAGTGGGTCAACCTGTTCGCGCTGGCCGTCAATGAAGAAAACGCTGCCGGAGGGCGCATGGTCACGGCGCCTACCAACGGCGCGGCGGGGATCATTCCGGCGGTGCTGCACTACTTCGTCAAGTTCAGCGACGAAGTCAGCGAGGCCAACGTGGTTGACTATCTTCTGGGCGCCGCAGCCATCGGCATTCTGTGCAAGAAGAACGCATCGATCTCCGGCGCCGAAGTCGGCTGTCAGGGCGAGGTCGGTTCCGCGTGCGCCATGGCGGCGGCCGGGCTGGCGGACATCCTGGGTGCCACCCCGGCGCAGCTGTGCAACGCGGCGGAAATCGGCCTGGAACACAACCTCGGCCTTACCTGCGATCCGGTGGGCGGATTGGTTCAGGTGCCGTGTATCGAGCGCAACGCCATCGCTGCGGTGAAAGCCATCAACGCCGCGCAAATGGCCCTGCGCGGCGACGGCCAGCACTTTATCTCGCTGGACCGGGTCATCCGCACCATGCGCGATACCGGCGCCGACATGCACGACAAATACAAAGAGACGTCCCGCGGCGGGCTGGCGGTCAGCGCCGTCGAATGTTGAGTCGGTAACGCCCGCTGCCGGGATAGAAGCAGTTGCATCCGTGGATGGCTGCTCGCTTTTCGCTCACACCGCACTGAGCCCGCTACGTTTTGGCGCGCGCTCCCCCTTGAGCTGGCGCGATGCCATCTGAATCCGTAACCCATCGCTACCCGCCGAGCACCCCGTGCGTCGGGTGACACTCCCGGACCGCCTGCCGATTCGATGGTTCACACAAGTGCTACGGAATTGCTCATCCCGCCCGCCGCGTCTGCGGCTCAGCGCCCCTCGGGGTCGCGATTTGAATCGTCATGTCGCTGCCGAATAGACGCTTCGCGACGTCGCAATCAGGGGTTGTTGAATGCTCATTCAACTTTAGGCATGGCATTTGCGTTGCAATGACAAAGCTCTCCACAGATGAGGGCGATACAACAAGAGCCTCCTGCCGGGGCCATCAACCGTTTTACGCGTGAGGAGAAATTGTGATGACTTCGTTCAACTCCGGGGCTCAACCCCAGAACCGTGCGCCCCAATCCATCGGCTTCCTGCTGCTGGACAACTTCACATTGATCTCCCTCGCGTCAGCGGTCGAGCCCCTGCGTATGGCGAACCAGCTTTCGGGCCGCGAGCTGTATCGCTGGACCACACTGACGGCGGACGGTGGCCAGGTCTGGGCCAGCGATGGTCTGCAGATCACCCCCGATGCCGCCATGCACAAGGCGCCGGTGCTCGACACCGTGATCGTCTGCGGTGGCGTCGGCATTCAGCGCACCGTCACCCGCGAACACGTCAGCTGGCTGCAGAGCCAGGCGCGTCAGTCCCGTCGTCTGGGGGCGGTGTGCACCGGCAGTTGGGCATTGGCCTGCGCAGGCTTGCTGGACGGGTTTGATTGCAGCGTGCATTGGGAATGCCTGGCCGCGATGCAGGAAGCTTTCCCCCGCGTTGCCATGAGCACGCGCCTGTTCACCCTCGACCGCAACCGCTTCACCAGCTCGGGCGGCACCGCACCGCTGGACATGATGCTGCACCTGATCAGCCGCGATCATGGTCGTGAACTGTCTGCTGCCATCTCGGAGATGTTCGTCTACGAACGCATCCGCAACGAACAGGATCACCAGCGTGTGCCGCTCAAGCACATGCTGGGCACCAATCAGCCGAAGCTGCAGGAAATCGTGGCGCTGATGGAAGCCAATCTGGAGGAGCCGATCGATCTGGATGAACTCGCGGTGTACGTCGCCGTGTCCCGGCGTCAGCTGGAAAGGCTGTTCCAGAAATACCTGCACTGCTCGCCGTCCCGCTACTACCTCAAGCTGCGCCTGATCCGCGCCCGCCAGCTGCTCAAGCAAACGCCGATGTCGATCATCGAAGTGGCCTCGGTCTGCGGGTTCGTGTCCACGCCGCACTTCTCCAAGTGCTACCGCGAATACTTCGGCATCCCGCCGCGGGACGAACGCGTCGGCTCCAACACCGCGCAGCAGGTGGGTATGTTGCCGATCCCGCAGTCGATCGTTCTGGCGCCGTTGTCCGGGCCGCTGTCGGCGCTGAGTCAGGCGCGTAATGAATCGACGTTTGCGAGTGTGCGGTTGTAGGGCAACGTGCCTTTCCTTATCACCGCGTAAGGTTATCTCAAGCCTGCGCCTGGCCCTGTTTGTAAGTTGCCAGCGCCGGCAACAACTGCTGATCAATCGCCTGGCGCACGGCTGGCAAAATCGTTGCGCTGCCGCTCAGCAGTTTCTCCACCAATTGCCGCAATGCCCGAGCGCGATCGTCATTGAGGCCGCGTACCGCCTGGGCGCACGCCTGTTCCGCGCTGAGGCCGGAGGGTACTTCGAGACCGATCGCCCTGAGTTGGCTGATCAGGTCGTCTTGGTCGATGAGGTCTGCGTGCATCATGACGTGCGCTCCGTTTATTGAGATTGAACCGATTCTGGTCGCGCCCATAGTGGCTCGGCAAGTACTGACCCAGTTGATGTCTGGCATACGCATCACCGTGTCGTTTTCGGCTATGTAACCGTTTAGTTCATTTGGCATAATCGCCCCACTTACATTGCGCGAGCTACGGTTTGGTCACCCTCTGGCCCGCGCAGATGCCTCACCCCGGTTTTGTAACGGCTTAACCGGGGATTTTTTTGCCTGTCGTTTGGGCTCCTTCGAGCGGCAGGCCATGAGCGGTCTGCGCAACGTCGGATGGTTTGATAAACTCCGCAGCCTTCCAGGAGCCGCCATGAATTACCGTCACGCCTTCCACGCCGGCAACCACGCCGACGTTTTCAAACACATCGTTCTGACTCGCTTGATCGCGCTCATTTCGCGCAAAGAGCAGCCACTCGCTTACCTCGACACTCACGCGGGCATCGGCCTGTATGACTTGCAGGGCGATCAGGCCACGCGCACCGGCGAATGGATCGAAGGCATTGGCCGTCTGTGGGATGCCGACGACGTGCCTGAAATGGCGGCCGGTTACATCGACGCGATCCGTCACATGAACCGCAAGACCGGCGAACTGCGTTACTACCCGGGCTCTCCCGAACTGGCCCGCCGCCTGACCCGCGAACAAGACCGGGTGTTGCTCAACGAAAAGCACCCTGAAGACGGCGCGCTGCTTAAAGACAACATGAAATACGACCGCCGCGTCGCGGTGCACCTGGGCGAAGGCTGGCACGTGCCCCGTGCCTTGCTGCCGGTTCACGAGAAGCGCGCAGTGATGCTGATTGATCCGCCGTTCGAACAACTGGACGAGATGAAGCGCTGCTCCGTCGCCCTCAAGGAAACCATTGCGCGGATGCGCCAGACCGTTGCGGCCATCTGGTACCCGATCAAGGACCAGCGTGCGCTCAAGCGTTTCTATCAGGAACTGGCCGAAACCGGCGCACCGAAACTGCTGCGGGTCGAGTTGTTCGTGCATCCGCTTGACACGCCAAACAGCCTCAACGGCTCCGGCCTGGCGATCGCCAATCCGCCATGGGGGCTGGAAGAGGAGTTGCGCGAATTGATGCCGTGGCTGGCAAAGACGCTCGGTCAGACGCAAGGTGACTGGAAGATGGATTGGCTGATTGCGGAGTAACCGCTCATGGTTTCTGCGGCGTGACGGCTTACGTCTTCCCGGCTAAAGCCGGTCCTACAAGGGATAAGCGATCTATCTGTAGGACCGGCTTCAGCCGGGAAGGGGGCCTTGTGGACACAATCACATTTGCAGTGCGACACCCGACGTCTTCCCGGCTAAAGCCAGTCCTACTCGAGCACCCATTCACAACCCCCACAATGGATACTCCTCCCGCTGCCTCACCAGACCTGCCCGTATTGGGTTGTTCACGACATAGCGTGCCATCTCGACGAGGTCCTCTTCGGCCCTGACCCCGTGATCGTGATAACCCTTCTGCCATGTGAGTGTTTTTATGCCGTGAGCCTTGTTCACTGCGAAGGCGCTTCTGCCCTTCAACGCTTGCATGAGCGCGGGCAGTGATCCTGACTTGAGCGCGAACAGCCAATGCAGATGGTCGGGCATGACCACCCACGCCATCGAGTGCACAACTTCCGAGTCATGCAGGTGCTCCATTTCCGTGACCACCCTGCGGGCTATTTGAATATCACTGAATATAGACAGGCGATTCTTGACCACTGAGGTCACGAGATAGACGTTCCCTGGCTGGGAAGATCGACCAATACGCAGAGACCTCGCATGTTTGATTTCCTGCATTCCATTGCTCCTCTTCGTGTGAGGGCAAACAATAAAAGCAGAAAGCGGATTCACGTATGGCTGGTGATTGTCAGGAGATTTCTGGCGGGCGCTGATGTTCAGTAGGACCGGCTTCAGCCGGGAAGAGGCCAGTGGCAACACCCTCAATTCTGCGGTGCGACATCCGACGTCTTCCCGGCTAAAGCCAGTCCTACAGGTGTACGCGATCAGTCAGTAGGACCGGCTTCAGCCGGGAAGAGGCCAGTGGCAACACCCTCAATTCTGCGGGGTGACACCCGACGTCTTTCCGGCTAAAGCCAGTCGTATAGGTGTACGCGATCAATCAGTAGGACCGGCTTCAGCCGGGAAGAGGCCAGTGGCAACACCCTCAATTCTGCGGTGCGACATCCGACGTCTTCCCGGCTAAAGCCAGTCCTACAGGTGTACGCGATCAGTCAGTAGGACCGGCTTCAGCCGGGAAGAGGCCAGTGGCAACACCCTCAATTCTGCGGGGTGACACCCGACGTCTTTCCGGCTAAAGCCAGTCGTATATGTGTACGCGATCAGTCAGTAGGACCGGCTTCAGCCGGGAAGAGACCAGTGGCAACACCCTCAATTCTGCGGTGCGACATCCGACGTCTTCCCGGCTAAAGCCAGTCCTACAGGTGTACGCGATCAATCAGTAGGACCGGCTTCAGCCGGGAAGAGGCCAGTGGCAACACCTTCAATTCTGCGGCGCGACATCCGACGTCTTCCCGGCTAAAGCCGGTCCCACTAAGCGCGCGGGGGGTGTCAGCGGTTCTGACTCAGTTCCCCGCCAGGCTCGGCGGCATGCAGACGCCGGTGCCGCCAATACCGCAGTAGCCCTGGGGGTTCTTCGCCAGATATTGCTGGTGATACGCCTCGGCGAAGTACACGGTGGGCGCCTGGTCGATTTCGGTGGTGATGTCCCCAAGACCAGCCTTGGCCAGTTCGGCCTGGTACACCTCGGCGCTGCTTTTGGCCGCCTGCAGTTGTTCCGGCGTTGTCGCGTAGATCACGGAGCGGTATTGGGTGCCGATGTCGTTGCCCTGCCGCATGCCCTGTGTCGGGTTATGCAATTCCCAGAACATCGCCAGCAGTGCTTCGTAGCTGACCTTCGCGGGTTCGTACACCACGAGGACCACCTCGGCATGGCCCGTCAGCCCCGAGCAGACTTCTTCGTACGTCGGGTTTGGCGTGAAGCCGCCCGCGTAACCCACAACAGTGCTGACCACACCTTCTTTCTGCCAGAAGCGACGTTCCGCCCCCCAGAAGCAACCCAGGCCAAAGATGGCGAACTCGACGTCATTAAAGAACGGCCCCAGCAGCGGCGTACCATTGACGAAATGGGTTTCGGGCAGGGCCATGGGTGTTTCGCGCCCTGGCAGTGCCTGCTGAGCGGTGGGGAGAGCGTTTTTATTCACAAGAATTTCCGAGCGCAAGACCATGAGGCACATCCTCTCTGGGGCAGGACAACCGACATGCGTTGTCAGTGAAAACCGTATATGGGGTCAGAATCGGCTGATGCAAATGCAGGGCGGCAAGTGTGCCGCACTGATGTGATACGGGGAAGGGGGCTTAGGCCAGTGGGCCGCGCGGGTAGCGACGCAGTTTCTCGATCAGCTCTTCGCCCGGAATCGGCTTGTCGAACAGATAGCCCTGACCGACATCACAGCGATGGCGACGCAGAAACGCCAGCTGTGCCGCCGTCTCGATGCCTTCGGCGACCACCGTCAGCTTGAGGTTGTGGGCCATGGCGATGACCGCGGAGGTAATTTCCATGTCGTCCTGATCATCCGGGATGTCCCGAATGAAGCTGCGGTCGATCTTGATCACGTCGATGGGGAATTTCTTCAGGTAACTGAACGACGAATAACCCGTACCGAAGTCATCCATCGCCAGGGTCAGGCCTAGCGTCTTCAGCGACTCAAGTTGCAGGCGCGTGTCTTCAGTTGCTTCCAGCAGCAGGCCTTCAGTCAGTTCCAGTTCCAGCAGCGACGGGTCGAGCTGTTCGTCACGCAGAATGCTGGCCAGCGAGGAGACCAGCTCCGGATCCGAAAACTGCTTCGGCGACACGTTGATGGCCACATGCAGTTTGCCGTAACCGGCGGCGGTCAGTTGCTTGCTCATGCGGCAGGACTGCCGCGCGACCCACTTGCCGATCGGGATGATCAGGCCGGTTTCTTCGGCGACACTGATGAATTGGTCCGGGCGGATCATGCCTTTTTCCGGATGATTCCAGCGCAGCAACGCTTCCATGCCCAGCAGACGGCCACTGCGCAGGCACAGTTTCGGCTGGTAGAAGACTTCAAGTTCGTTCTGCGTCAGCGCGCGGCGCAGGTTGTTCTCGACGAACAGCTTGTAACTCGCCTCGGCGTTCAGCGCTTCGGTGAACACCTGTACCTGATGCTTGCCATTGGCCTTGGCCTTGTGCAGCGCCAGGCCTGCGTTCTTCATCAGCGTCTGCGGGTCGCGGCCATGGATCGGCGCGCAGGCCAGCCCCACCGAGCCGGTCACGCTGATCAACTGATTGTCGACGAACATGGGCTTGTCCAGCGTGCTCAGCACCTGGCTGGCGACCCGTTGGCCCTCCTCGGGACTGGTGTCGTCGAGCAGTACAGCGAATTCGTTACTGGCGAAGCGCGCCAGAATGCCGGTCGGGCTCAGGCTATTGCGCAGGCGGCGAGCCAAGCTGATCAGCAGCTTGTCGCCAGTCTGGTGGCCGAGGCTGTCGTTGATGCGCTTGAAGTTGTCGATGTCCACCAGCAAAAGACTGATCGGCGTCGCGACGTCGCGGGCAAAGTGCTCGTCCAGGGTGCGGATGAACGCCGGACGGTTGCCCAGACTGGTCAGATTGTCGGTGTACGCCAGGCGCTCGATCCGCTGCTGGGAGAGCTTGGCCTGGGTGATGTCTTCGTAGATGCCGATGTAATGGGTCAGCTCGCGGTTGTCACCGTAGACCTTTGAAATCGACAGCTGGCCCCAGTACGGTTCCAGATTTTTGCGTCGGCTCTTGAACTCGCCCTGCCAGCTGTTTCCGTTGACCAGGCTGGAGTTCGCGTCGAGGAGCAGCGCGCTGAGATTTTCCAGCGCCGGCAGCTCCGACAGGCGATGCCCGTGAACCTCATCGGCCGGGTACTGGGTGATCTCGGTGAAGCTCGGGTTGACGTACTCGACCACGCCGTCACGGTTGACCAGCAAAAACGCATTGGCGCTTTGCTCCACGGCACGCTGAAACAGGTGCAGGGCGCTGGTGGCGGTGCGGCGGTTGTGGTTGTTGATGGCGTGGGCAAACTGATCGGCCAGCTCACCGGCAAAAGCAATCTCATCGGACTGCCATTCCCGTGGCGTACCGGTCTGCTCGAGGCACAGCACGCCCACCACCTGGCCATCGATGCGCACGGCGGCGTCGAGAATGGCGGTGATGTCCTGGGTCCGCAGTCGCTGAACCAGCTCGCGCGTACGCGGATCCTGCTCGACATCGTTGACGTCGATGGCGCGGCTGGTGTGCAGCACGTCCAGATAGCTGGGGAATTCGCTGATGTCGATCGCGTCGGTCTTGGGGAACGTGCTGGTATCGCGGCGATACTCGGCAATCGGCTCAAGGGTCTTGCCGCTGAGGTTCCACAGGCTGGCGCAGGAGATGTTGTAGATCTCGCAGGCGCTTTTGGTGATCAGCTCAGCGGCTTCCTGCAGCGAATTGTTCGAACTGTAGCGATGGCGCGCCAGGCGCAGAATCAGGCTTTGCTGTGCGCGGACCCGTTCAAGATGCAGCAACTGTTCGTGCTGGGCGCGTTGATTGAGCTCCAGCGCGATCTGCAGACGGGAGTTCTGTACTTCCAGATCGGGGCTGATGATCAGTTCGCCGGGCTCGATCTGCGCATCAACCACCATCAGGTAGCCGCGCAACAGATGCCGGTTGTGTTGCTTGTACCCTTCACCGATTTCCACCAGATTCAAAGGGCCGCGCGTCGTGTGCAGGGTGTAGCGGATCAGGTAATGGGCGCTGCCGGCCAGTTGCATCTGCACGGCGTCGTGCAGTTGATAGCGCGCTTCGGGCTCCATGAGGCTGGCGTAAGGCGTGCCCACCAGCGCGCACAGTTCGACGGCGGGCATGCTGAATTGCTTTTCGCAGTTCGGATCCAGATAGAGCATGGCCCAGCTGGGTTCATTCAGCCGCTCGAAACGCAGCATGCCGAGCCGCGAGGGCACCGGTAATTGCGTCACGACCTCGGCCGCCGGTCTACCGGCAGCATCAGGTTGGCTTTTCATGAAGGAACTCGCTTTCAGGGTGCTGTCGCGCACGGGCAAGGAGCCCGTCTTTAAGTCGCGTGCCGCAAGGTTGCATCATGGCGAACGGGCTGACAAGTCAGCGCGATGGCTTAGTGCTATAAATCTGTCGGCAGACGGTTGATTTACTGGAGGTAATTGATCGGATTGTCAGGGTGAGGGTCGAGCGGCTGGTGTTTGTGCATGATCAGTTATCGGCAGCGCGACCGAATACTGTAGGGCCTTTGTAGCCGCTGATGAATCCATTTTAAAAGGGCAAAAAAAGCCCCGCCAGTGAGCGGGGTTGAGGTACGAGCGTGGCAGCTCGAGAAAACGAAAGCCCGTTTCGCGAGAAACGGGCCTTGTACGGCTTACAGCAGGATCGTGCGGATGTCCGCCAGCAATTCGCTAAGACGCTTGGTGAAGCGCGCTGCGGCGGCGCCGTTGATCACGCGGTGATCGTAGGACAGCGACAGCGGCAGCATCAGGCGAGGCTGGAATGCCTTGCCGTCCCAGACCGGTTGCATGGTGGCCTTGGACACGCCAAGGATCGCCACTTCCGGCGCGTTGACGATCGGCGTGAAGCCGGTGCCGCCAATGTGGCCCAGGCTGGAGATGGTGAAGCAGGCGCCTTGCATGTCGTTGGCCGACAGCTTTTTGGAGCGTGCCTTTTCCGCCAGCTCAGCCGCTTCGGCTGCCAGTTGTAGCAGGCTCTTCTGGTCGACGTTCTTGATCACCGGGACCAGCAGGCCTTCCGGCGTATCCACCGCGAAACCAATGTTGAAGTACTTCTTGCGAATGATCGCTTTGCCGCTTGGCGCCAGCGAACTGTTGAAGTCCGGCAGCTCCTTGAGCATGTGCGCGCTGGCCTTGAGCAGCAGCGGCAGAATGGTCAGCTTGACGCCGGCTTTTTCGGCCACGGCTTTCTGCGCGATACGGAAAGCTTCCAGGTCGGTGATGTCGGCCTGGTCGAATTGCGTGACGTGCGGGATGTTCAGCCAGCTGCGGTGCAGACCGGTTGCGCCCAGTTGCATCAGACGCGTCATCGGCACTTCTTCGGTTTCGCCGAAACGGCTGAAATCGACTTCCGGAATCGGCGGGATGCCCATGCCGCCGGCAGCGCCGCCAGCAGCAGGCGCGTCCTTGGACTTGGTCATGATCGATTTGACGTACGCCTGCACATCTTCTTTCAGCACGCGACCGTGGGGGCCGGTTGCCGAAACAGCGTTCAGCTCGACGCCGAACTCGCGCGCCAGCTGACGAACAGCCGGGCCAGCGTGAACCTTGGCGCCGTTGTTCGCAGGTGCAGCGGCTGATGCGGCAGCAGGCGCAGGCGCGCTTTCAGCTTTCGCAGCCGGAGCAGCAGCGGGCGCCGGAGCAGCCGCTTCCGCCTTGGCCGGAGCCGGGGCAGCAGCTTGTGCAGGCGCCGCAGCCGGTGCAGCGCCCGCCACTTTCAATTTCAGGATCAGGTCGCCGGTACCGACTTCGTCTTCGACCTTGACGCTGATGCTTTCGACAACGCCTGCGGCGGGAGACGGGATCTCCATCGAGGCTTTGTCGGATTCCAGGGTGATCAAGGATTGATCAGCTTCGATGCTGTCGCCCACTTTGACCATCAGCTCGATGATGCGAGCCTTGCCCGACGAACCGATGTCCGGAACGTGGATGTCCTGAACCGTGTCCGACGCAGCAGGTGCAGCCGCTGCGGCAGGCGCCGCTTGGGCTTCGGCTGGCTTCTCGGCTGGCTTTTCAGCAGCAGGGGCAGGCGCGGCAGCAGCAGGTGCAGCAGCCGGCTCGGCCGCCGCTTCGCCTTCCACTTCCAGCTCGAACAGTTCGTCGCCTTCTTTCAGGCGGTCGCCCAGCTTTACTTTCATCGCCTTGATGACACCGGCTTTAGGCGCAGGGATTTCCATGCTTGCCTTGTCCGACTCCAGCGTCAGCACGCTCTGGTCAGCTTCGATGCGATCACCGACCTTGACCATCAACTCAATGACTTCACCTTCACCGTTGCCGATGTCGGGTACTCGAATTAACTCACTCACAATGTCTCTCCTTAGGAGAACCTGTTCCTCGACTGCGCCGATTCATCTGCGACGAAACAGCCCGGATGCTCATTTACCGAAGTAAATTCCGCATCGGCGGCTGTTTCGCGCACCTTTCAGCGCTCTATTCGATCGTTACGCAGACCTTAGCAGTCCAGCGGGTTGCGCTTTTCAGGATCGATGCCGAACTTGGCAATGGCTTCCGCCACGACCTTAGGTTCGATATCGCCGCGATCGGCCAAGGCTTCCAGGGCGGCCAGCACCACGAAGTGACGGTCAACTTCGAAGAAGTTGCGCAGCTTCTTGCGGCTGTCGCTACGGCCGAAACCATCGGTGCCCAGCACCTTGTATTCCTTGGTCGGAACCCACTGACGGATCTGGTCAGCGAACAGTTTCATGTAGTCGGTCGAAGCGATCACCGGACCTTTACGGCCATTGAGGCATTCTTCAACGTAGCTCAACTGTGGCTTCTGACCCGGCTTCAGGCGATTGCTGCGCTCTACGGCCAGGCCGTCGCGACGCAATTCGTTGAAGCTAGTGACGCTCCAGACGTCCGCACCAATGTTGAACTGCTCGCGCAGGATTTTCGCCGCCTCGCGTACTTCACGCAGGATGGTGCCCGAACCCAGCAGCTGCACGTGGTGCGCAGCTTCCTTGGTGTCTTCTTCCAGCAGGTACATGCCCTTGATGATGCCTTCCTCGGAACCGGCCGGCATGGCAGGTTGCGTGTAGGACTCGTTCATCACGGTCAGGTAGTAGAAGACGTCCTGTTGTTCTTCGAACATCTTCTTCATGCCGTCCTGAATGATCACCGCCAGCTCGTAGCCGTAGGTGGGATCGAAGGTGCGGCAGTTCGGGATGGTCGAGGCCAGGATGTGGCTGTGACCGTCTTCGTGCTGCAGACCTTCACCGTTCAGGGTGGTACGACCGGCGGTGCCGCCGATCAGGAAGCCACGGGTGCGGCTGTCGCCTGCGGCCCATGCCAGGTCGCCGATACGCTGGAAACCGAACATCGAGTAGAAGATGTAGAACGGAATCATCGGCTGGTTGTGGCTGCTGTACGAGGTACCTGCCGCGATGAACGACGACATCGCGCCGGCTTCGTTGATGCCTTCCTCGAGGATCTGACCTTTCTTGTCCTCGCGGTAGAACATCACCTGTTCTTTGTCGACTGGCTCGTACAGCTGGCCTACGGACGAGTAGATGCCCAGCTGGCGGAACATGCCTTCCATACCGAAGGTACGGGCTTCGTCCGGGATGATCGGAACGATGCGCTGACCCACTTCCTTGTCCTTGACCAGTTGGGTCAGGATGCGGACGAAGGCCATGGTGGTGGAAATTTCGCGGTCGCCGGAGCCGTCGAGGATCGCCTTGAGGGTTTCCAGTGGCGGGGTCGGCAGGCTGAAGCTCTGCGCGCGACGCTGTGGCACGAAGCCGCCCAGTGCGGCACGACGCTCGGCCAGGTAACGCGCTTCGGCGCTGCCTTCTTCCGGCTTGTAGAACGGCAGGGCTTCGAGCTGATCGTCCTTGACCGGGATGTCGAAGCGGTCACGGAAGTGACGCAGGCTGTCGACGTCGACCTTCTTGGTGTTGTGCGCGGTGTTTTTCGCTTCACCGGCGCCGGTGCCATAACCCTTGATGGTCTTGGCCAGAACCACGGTCGGCTGACCCTTGTGGTTCACCGCCTCGTGGTAGGCCGCGTAGACCTTGTACGGGTCGTGGCCGCCACGGTTCAGCTTCCAGATTTCGTCGTCGGACATATCCGCAACCATCGCCTTGAGTTCTGGCGAGTTGAAGAAGTGTTCGCGCACGAAAGCGCCGTCTTTGGCTTTGTAGTTCTGGTATTCGCCGTCGATGACTTCGTCCATGCGGCGTTGCAGGATGCCGTCAACGTCTTTGGCCAGCAGTGGGTCCCAGAAACGGCCCCAGATGACTTTGGTCACGTTCCACTGAGCACCGCGGAACACGCCTTCCAGTTCCTGGATGATCTTGGCGTTGCCGCGAACCGGCCCGTCCAGACGCTGCAGGTTGCAGTTCACGACGAAGATCAGGTTGTCGAGCTTCTCGCGACCGGCCAAGGCAATGGCGCCCAGGGATTCCGGCTCGTCGGTCTCGCCGTCGCCCAGGAAGCACCAGACTTTCTGCTTGCCTTCAGGGATATAACCGCGGTGCTCCAGGTACTTCATGAAGCGCGCCTGGTAGATCGCCTGAATCGGACCCAGACCCATGGAAACGGTCGGGAACTGCCAGAAGTCTTTCATCAGCCACGGGTGTGGATAGGACGACAGACCGTTGCCATCGACTTCCTGACGGAAGTTGTTCATCTGGTCTTCGGTAATGCGGCCTTCCATGAACGCACGGGCGTAGACGCCTGGCGATGCGTGACCCTGGAAGTAGATCAGGTCGCCGCCGTGTTCGTCGGTCGGGGCCTGGAAGAAGTAGTTGAAACCGATGTCGTACAGGGTTGCACTGGAAGCGAAGCTGGAGATGTGGCCGCCCAGATCCGGGTCGCCGATGTTGGTCTTGACCACCATCGCCAAAGCGTTCCAACGTACCAGCGAGCGGATGCGGCGTTCCATGAACAGGTCGCCGGGCATGCGTGCTTCGTGGGTAACGGGGATGGTGTTGCGGTAAGGCGTGGTGATGGCGTAAGGCAGTTGCGAACCACTTCGTGTGGCCAGCTCACCCATACGGGTCATCAGGTAATGAGCACGGTCTTCGCCTTCTTTGTCGAGAACCGATTCCAGGGCGTCCAGCCATTCCTGGGTTTCGACGGGATCGAGGTCTTGCATGGCTTGCTCCAGGGCGGAAAGGCTTCCAGAATCGGTTGCCTGAGTTTGTTGCGACTGGCCTTGTGGGCAGACGATATAAAATTCTTGGATGACCGGATGGGTCCCCGGCGTTGTGTAGTTTTACTACAAATCTCGGGCTAATTCAGCTTTTTGACTTGTATATACAGTAGTAAAACTACAGCTGAGCGACGTTTTCACTCGTGGTGCAGTGTCCGTTAAAGCAGGGTTCTCAGTGTAAAAATCTGACGAATCGCCGGACCTGTCATGCTGAAAACCAGAAAATGCCCGTCATCAGCAATTTTTAACCTTTGTTCGACAGTCCGTCCGTTGCGTGTATACAACCGCCGTGGCGTGCTGCCATTTGAATGCCGATCAAGGATAGACCATGAGCCTTCCCCTGCTGGCCGAGCTGCCGGCTGTCCTTCTGCCGTTGGTCACTCGTGCGCGCCAATCCTGGCGCACCGCTCTCGATGCCCTCACAGATGACGCCAGGCATCCATTTCAGGCCTGGCCCGAGGCGCGGCTGCTGGCGTTCGATCGTGTGTGTGCGGCCAGCGACTTCGTCGCCGATCAGGTTTCACGCGATCCGCTGATGCTGCTCGACCTCGCTGAATCCGGTGAGCTGGAGCGCAGTTTTGCGCCCGGCGAGCTGCTTGGGCACATCGCCAATGCAGTCATTCAGGCTGCCAGCGACGATGAGTTGGGGCGTAATCTACGTCGTCAACGCACGCGCCAGCAAGTGCGAATTATCTGGCGGGATCTGACCCGGCAGGCTGATCTGGTGGAAACCTGCCGCGATCTCTCGGACATGGCAGATGGCTGCATCGATCTGGCTTACAAGTGGCTGTACGAGCGGCATTGTCAGCAATTCGGCGTGCCGACCGGCCGTCGGACCGGCGACGCACAGCAGATGGTCATCCTCGGCATGGGCAAGCTGGGCGCCGTCGAGCTGAATCTATCGTCCGACATCGATCTCATCTTTGCCTACCCCGAGGGCGGTGAAACCCAGGGCGTTAAACGCCCGCTCGATAATCAGGAATTTTTCATCCGCCTGGGTCAGCGGTTGATCAAGGCGCTGGACCCGGTCACGGTCGACGGCTTTGTCTTCCGGGTCGACATGCGCCTGCGCCCGTATGGATCTTCCGGTGCACTGGTGCTCAGCTTCAACGCGCTGGAGCAGTACTACCAGGATCAGGGCCGCGACTGGGAACGCTACGCCATGATCAAGGCGCGTGTGGTGGGCGGCGATCAGGAGAAGGGCAGCGAGTTGCTCGACATGCTCCGGCCGTTTGTCTATCGCCGCTATCTGGACTTCTCCGCCATTGAAGCGCTGCGCACCATGAAACAGCTGATCCAGCAGGAAGTCCGGCGCAAGGGTATGGCCGAGAACATCAAGCTCGGGTCCGGCGGCATTCGTGAAGTGGAATTCATCGCCCAGGCGTTTCAGTTGATTCACGGCGGTCGCGACCTAAGCTTGCAGCAGCGACCGCTGCTCAAGGTGCTGAAAACCCTTGAAGGCCAGGGCTATCTGCCCGCTGCCGTCATCGATGAGCTGCGTGAGGGTTATCAGTTTCTGCGCTACACCGAGCACGCCATTCAGGCGATTGCCGATCGGCAGACGCAAATGCTCCCCGACGACCCCCAGGATCAGGCGCGCATCGCCTTCATGATGGGTTTTGCCGACTGGGCGAGTTTCCATGAACAACTGATGTACTGGCGTGAGCGCGTCGCGTGGCACTTTCGTCAGGTTATCGCCGACCCGGACGAGGAAGAGGGCCAGCAGGACCACGGCGACGAAATCGTCGGCGGAGAGTGGCTGCCGCTGTGGGAAGAGTCGCAGAACGAAGAAAGCGCCTGCCTCCAGCTCCAGGAGGGCGGATTTGCTGACGCGCAAAAGGCCCTGAAAAACCTGAGCAACCTGCGCAACAGTTCGCAGCTGCGCTCGATGCAGCGGCTGGGGCGCGAGCGGCTCGATGCCTTTATTCCGCGGCTGCTCGCCCAAGCGGTCGAGCACGACAATCCCGATTTGGTGCTGGAGCGCGTGCTGCCGCTGGTGGAAGCGGTGGCGCGTCGCTCGGCGTATCTGGTCTTGCTCACCGAAAACCCCGGCGCGTTGCGTCGATTGCTGACCCTGTGCGCAGCCAGCCCGTGGATTGCCGAGCAGATCGCACGTTTCCCTTTACTGCTCGATGAACTGCTTAACGAAGGTCGCCTGTTCAGCCCGCCCCAAGCGCTTGAACTGGCCGCCGAGCTGCGCGAGCGTCTGACGCGTATTCCTGAAGACGACCTGGAACAGCAAATGGAAGCCCTGCGGCATTTCAAGCTGGCTCACCGTCTGCGCGTGGCTGCGTCGGAAATCACCGGCAGCCTGCCGCTGATGAAAGTCAGCGATTATCTGACCTGGCTGGCCGAAGCGATTCTGGAGCAAGTGCTGGCGCTCGCCTGGCGCCACACCGTCGCCCGTCACGGTGCACCGCGCCGACCGGACGGCACCTTGTGCGACCCCGGTTTTGTCATCGTCGGCTACGGCAAGGTCGGCGGTATCGAACTGGGTCACGGCTCGGATCTGGACCTGGTGTTCATTCACGATGGCGATCCCCAGGCTGAAACCGACGGGGCCAAGCCGATCGATGGCGCGCAGTTCTTCACCCGGCTCGGTCAGCGGATCATTCACCTGATCACCACCCAGACCAACTCGGGCCAGTTGTACGAAGTCGACATGCGCCTGCGTCCGTCCGGCGCGGCGGGTTTGCTGGTGAGTTCCCTTGGGGCGTTTTCCCGCTATCAGGAGAACGAGGCCTGGACCTGGGAGCATCAGGCGTTGGTGCGCGCGCGGGTGCTGGTGGGCAGCACCGATGTCGGCCGGCAGTTCGAGGCCGTGCGCGCCTCGGTGCTGGGGCGGGAGCGGGATCTGCCGAAGCTGCGTCAGGAGGTCAGCGAGATGCGCGCCAAGATGCGCGACAACCTCGGCACCCGTACAACGACGGCCGGCAAGGGGGCGAATGCGTTTGAACCGACGGCGCGGTTCGACCTCAAGCAGGACGCCGGAGGTATCGTCGATATTGAATTTATGGTGCAATACGCGGCCCTGGCGTGGTCCAGAGAGCATCCCGCGCTGCTTCGTTACACCGATAACATCCGTATTCTCGAAGGCCTTGAAGAGGCCGGTCTGATGGCCGCCGCCGATGCCGGCCTGCTGCGTGAGGCGTACAAGGCCTACCGCTCGGCCGCTCACCGACAGGCGCTGCAGAACGATCCGGGTGTTGTGGCCGGCGACCAGTTCGCCACCGAACGGCGCGAAGTGATGCGGATCTGGGGAGCGTTGGGGCTGAGTTGATTGCTGGCAGGGTTCGGATCTCACGGATCTATATAAAGCTATGACAGGGAGGCGTCAGGCGGCGTGTGCAAGCATCACGCAGTCTGATGGGCCTCCCTGCTCGTTTCTGGTCGTTTTTGGATGAGCATGAGAATTCTGATCGTAGGGCCCAGTTGGGTCGGTGACATGGTGATGGCGCAGACGCTGTTCCAGTGCCTCAAGCAGCGTCACCCGCAGTGCGAAATCGATGTGCTGGCGCCCGAGTGGAGCCGGCCGATTCTTGAGCGCATGCCCGAAGTACGCACGGCCCTGAGCTTCCCGCTCGGCCATGGCGCGCTGGAGCTGACCACGCGCCGGCGCATCGGCAAGTCCCTCAAGGGCCAGTACGATCAGGCGATTCTGCTACCCAACTCGCTGAAGTCGGCGCTGGTGCCATTCTTCGCCGGTATTCCCAAACGCACCGGCTGGCGTGGCGAGTTCCGCTACGGCCTGCTCAATGACGTGCGCACCCTCGACAAGCAGCGCTACCCGCTGATGATCGAACGCTTCATGGCGCTGGCCTACGACAAAGGCGCCGAGTTGCCGCACCCTTATCCCAAACCCAGCCTACAAATCGAAACGGCGAGTCGCGACGCGGCGCTAACCAAGTTCGGCCTGAGCCTCGACCGGCCGGTGCTCGCGCTGTGCCCGGGCGCCGAGTTCGGTGAATCCAAGCGCTGGCCTTCCGAGCACTACGCCAAGGTTGCCGAAGCAAAGATCCGTGAAGGCTGGCAAGTCTGGCTGTTCGGCTCAAAGAACGACCACGCCGTGGGCGAAAGCATCCGCGAGCGGCTGATTCCGGGCCTGCGCGAAGAATCCATGAACCTCAGCGGCGGCACCTCACTGGCGGAAGCCATTGACCTGCTGTCCTGCGCGGACGCAGTCGTCTCCAACGATTCCGGGCTGATGCACGTGGCCGCCGCGCTGAATCGCCCGCTGGTGGCGGTCTACGGTTCAACCTCGCCGGGCTTTACGCCGCCGCTGGCCGATGAAGTCGAGATCGTCCGCCTCGGCATCGAGTGCAGCCCGTGCTTCGAGCGCACCTGCCGTTTCGGCCATTACAATTGCCTGCGCCTGATGGAGCCGGACTCGGTGATCCAGGCCCTCGGCCGTATTGGCGCCGCCCCGGTCGAGGTCGCCTGACTTGCGGGTACTGCTGATCAAAACCTCGTCACTGGGTGACGTGATCCACACCTTGCCCGCGCTGACGGACGCCATGGGCGCGCTGCCGGGCATCCAGTTCGACTGGGTGGTGGAAGAGGGCTTCGCCGAGATTCCGACCTGGCATCCAGCGGTCGCCAACGTCATTCCGGTGGCCATCCGTCGCTGGCGCAAGAACCTGTGGCAGACCCTCAAAAACGGCGAATGGCGCCAGTTCAAACATCGTCTGCGCGACACCCGTTACGATCTGGTGATCGACGCCCAGGGCCTGCTGAAAAGCGCCTGGCTTACCCGCTACGTCAAAGCGCCCATCGCCGGCCTGGACAAGACTTCTGCGCGGGAGCCCATGGCCGCTCGCTTTTACGATCGCCCCTACGCTGTTGCCCGCGGCCAGCATGCGGTCGAGCGTTTGCGTCAGCTGTTCGCCCAGGCGCTGGGCTATCAGGTGCCTGCGGGATTGGGCGATTACGGCCTTGACCGCAGCCGCCTGCTCACTGCTACAAACGACGCGCCCTTCGTACTGTTTCTGCACGGCACCACGTGGGACACCAAACATTGGCCCGAGCTTTACTGGCGGCAATTGGCCGAACGAATGATCGGTCAGGGACTTGAAGTGCGTCTTCCGTGGGGCAACCCGGCCGAGAAGGCACGAGCCGAACGCATTGCCGATGGCCTTGATAATGCCGTCGTGTTGCCCAAACTCAATCTGGCAGGGGTTGCTCGCGTACTGGCGAGCGCCCAGGGTTGCGTCGCGGTGGACACCGGTCTTGGTCATCTGGCTGCAGCGCTGGACGTACCGACCCTGTCGCTGTTCGGCCCGACCAATCCGGGCCTGACCGGCGCGTACGGCCGGTCGCAGGTTCATCTGGCGGCCGATTACCCCGCCTGCGCGCCGTGCCTGCAAAAGAAATGCACCTACCGACCGACGCCTGAAGATCAGCGTCAGGTCGATACCGAACGCGAGTGGCCCATGTGCTTCACTCGCCTGAATCCCGAGCGGGTAGCGAACCAGTTAGGTGCGCTATTGCTGGCAAAGGAACATCCCTGATGCAACTGGCATTCGTGCTTTATAAATACTTCCCCTTCGGTGGCCTGCAGCGTGACTTCATGCGCATCGCCCTGGAGTGCCAGCAGCGCGGCCATAAAATCCGCGTCTACACGTTGATCTGGGAAGGCGACGTGCCGCCCGGCTTCGAAGTGCTGGTGGCGCCGGTCAAGGCAATCTTCAACCACCGCCGCAACGAAAAGCTCACCGACTGGATGAACGCCGACCTGGCCAAGCGTCCCGTGGACCGGCTGATTGGCTTCAACAAGATGCCCGGCCTGGACGTGTATTACGCCGCCGACGGCTGCTACGAAGACAAGGCCCAGAACCTGCGCCACGGCCTGTACAAATACTGGGGCCGCTACCGTCACTTCGCCGACTACGAGCGCGCGGTGTTCGGCAAAGACGCGAAGACCGAAGTGCTGATGATTTCTGAAGTGCAGCAGCCGCTGTTCATCAAGCATTACGACACGCCGCTGGAACGCTTTCATCTGTTGCCGCCGGGGATCTCCCAGGACCGCCGGGCGCCGCCGAATGCCGCCGAAATCCGCGCTGAATTTCGTCGGGAATTCAAGCTGGCCGACGATGACCTGCTGCTCGTGCAGATCGGCTCCGGCTTCAAAACCAAGGGCGTCGATCGCAGCCTCAAGGCGCTGGCGGCGCTGCCCGCAGAATTGAAAAAACGCACGCGCCTGTTTGTCATCGGCCAGGACGACCCCAAGGTATTCCAGGTGCAGAGCACGACGCTGGGCCTGGGCGAGCACGTCACCTTCATGAAAGGGCGCAGTGACATTCCGCGTTTTCTGTTGGGCGCCGACCTGTTGATTCATCCGGCGTACAACGAAAACACCGGCACCGTGCTGCTTGAAGCGCTGGTGGCAGGGCTCCCGGTGCTGGTCAGCGCGGTGTGCGGCTATGCCCATTACATTGCCGAAGCCGACAGCGGTCTGGTGCTTGATGAGCCGTTCGAACAGAGCCAGCTCAATCAATACCTGGCCCGCATCCTCAAGGACGACACCGCGCGCAGCACCTGGAGCCGCAACGGGCTGGCATTCGCCGACACGGCTGATCTTTACAGCATGCCGCAGCACGCTGCGGATGTGATTCTGGCGGAGCACCACGGATGAAACTGATCCTTGCTGAACCCTTCAAGACCCTCTGGGCCGGGCGCGATGCGTTCGAGGCCGTCGAGGCGCTGGAAGGCCAGGTCTACCGCGAACTCGAGAACCGGCGTACTTTGCGCACGGAGGTCGACGGGCGCGGTTATTTCGTCAAGATCCATCGCGGCATCGGCTGGGGTGAAGTGGCGAAAAACCTGCTGACTGCCAAATTGCCGGTGCTCGGCGCGGGTCAGGAGTGGGACGCGGTCAATCGCCTGCATGAAGTCGGCGTGCCGACCATGACTGCCGTGGCGTACGGCGAGCGCGGCAACAACCCGGCCATGCAGCATTCGTTCATCATCACCGAAGAGCTGGCGCCGACCGAGAGCCTGGAAGACGTCAGCCTCAACTGGCGCAATGAGCCGCCCGAGCCACGCATGAAGCGCGCGTACATCGCCGAAGTGGCCCGGCTGGTCGGGATGATGCACCGCGCCGGGGTCAATCACCGCGACTGCTACATCTGTCATTTTCTGCTGCACACCGACACGCCGGTCACGCCCGATAGCTTCCGACTCTCGGTGATCGACCTGCACCGCGCCCAGACGCGCCCGGCGATCACCCAGCGCTGGCGCAACAAAGACCTGGCCGCGCTGTATTTCTCGGCGATGGACATTGGCCTGACCCGGCGCGACAAGCTGCGGTTCCTGAAGCGTTATTTCCAGCAGCCGCTGCGGCAGATCCTGGCCCAGGAATCGGCGCTGTTGAGCTGGCTTGAAGGCAAGGCCGAGAAGCTCTATCAGCGCAAATTGCGTTACGGAGACGCGCTCTGATGGCGGGCTGGAATCTGGAGCCTGGCTACGCCGCGCTGACGGACGACTTCGGCACCCTCGACGCGGTGTTCGCCCTCAAAGGCGAGCGCCTGACCCGGGATCCGCTGTCCGAAGTCATCCGCGTCGAGCGCGGTGGCGTGAATTACTACGTCAAGCGCTACGTCGCGGCGGGCAAGGGTTTGCGCCGGTATCTGGGACGGCCCAGGGTCAAGTCCGAATGGCAAAACCTCAAGCGCTTCGCCAAGTGGGGCATCCCGACCGCAGAAGTCGTCGCGTGGGGCCTGGAGCGCAATGGCGCTGCGTATGATCGCGGCGCGCTGATCACCCGGGAACTGCCGCGTACCGAAGACCTGTCCGAACTGGCGCGGGTCAACGACATGCGCCTCGACAGCCGCGCGTGGGTCAATGGCGTCAGCCAGCAGGTCGCGCGCTACACGCGGACCATGCACGATCATCACTTCACCCATAACGATCTGAAGTGGCGCAACCTGCTGGTGGACGATCAGGCGACGGTGTTCCTCATCGACTGCCCCAACGGCGCGTTCTGGGTCAGCTTCATGCTGCGTTACCGGATCACCAAAGACCTCGCGTGCCTGGACAAGGTCGCCAAATATCACCTGTCGGCCACCCAGCGCCTGCGGTTCTATCTGCAATATCGTGGTCGTGAACGCTTGAATGATTCTGACAAGAAGCGCATCCGCCACATCGTCAGTTTTTTTGAGGGTCGCGAATGACTGTTTTCATTGCTGACGCCGACCGGGGCCTGCTCGAACGGCATGGTCTGGCGGACTTCGATGCGTTGTGGAACGTAGAGCTCGATGCGGTGGACGAGCCCAACACCGGCCGTGGCGGCTGGAGCAGTGTGTTTCGCCTGGAGCTGGAAGGCTCCGGCTACTACCTCAAGCGCCAGAGCAATTACCTGACGTATACCCTGCATCACCCGTTTGGCGAGCCGTCTTTCTCCCGTGAGTTTCGCAACATCAGCCTGTATCAGAAGCTGGGCATTCCGGCGCTGCATGCAGTGTTCTACGCGGACAGGAAAGTCGACGGCGAGCGCCGCGCAATCCTGATGACCCGCGCACTGGATGGCTGGACCGATCTGGACACGCTGTTGCAGGACTGGCACGAGCGGCCGGCCACCGAGCGTCTGGCGATTCTGCAGGCGTGCGGGCAACTGGCGCGCACGCTGCACAGGGCCGGTCAGGTGCACGGCTGTTTCTACCCCAAGCATATTTTCATGCGGGCCCGGGGCGGTGAGTACATGGCGCAGCTGATCGACCTTGAGAAGACACGCAAGTCGATCTTCGGCCAGCGCGACCGTGTCAAGGACATTGAGCCTCTTCTGCGCCGCGCACCGGTCTGGAACGAAACGGAAATACGCGAGCTGCTCGCGGCTTATCTGAACGCCCCGGTCGATAGCGGTCTGGTTGACGCTTGGTGGCAACGTGTCGCCAAACGGGGCAGTCACAAGCGCCGTGAGCGGTAAACAGAATTCCGGTTGAAATGCATAATCTGGGCTTGATCAAAGAGGGCGCCGATGCGTTTGTCTGAACTGAAAAACGCCGGTCGCACCCCGGCGCTGCCGATGAACATCGCGCTGGAGGATGCCGCCGGTCCTGCCGAGCTGCAATTGCTCAGCCTGCTGCGCGTCCTGCCCGGTCAACGCTATGTAGGCGCCGGCATCTGGCGTGGGCGCACGGTGCTGGCGAAATTACTGGTCGGTCCCAAAGCCCCTCGGCATTTCCAGCGTGAACGCGACGGCGTACAGGCGCTGGCGAAACAGGGCTTGCCAACGCCGTTGCTGTTGGCCGACGGGCTGCAGGAAGGCGAGGGCGGCTGGCTGTTGTTCGAGTTTCTGGATCAAGCCCAAAGCCTGGGCGACACCTGGAAATCAGTGGAAAACCTGCCACCGCTGGCCGATGAGCAACAGTCAGTGCTCGGCGATGCCCTGGCCGCTGTGGGTCAGATGCACGCCAAAGGCCTGTGGCAGGAAGACCTGCACCTCGACAACCTGCTGCGTCAGGGCTCCACGCTGTATTTGATTGACGGCGCGGGCATTCGCGTCGAGGAAGCCGGCAAGCCGTTGTCGCGGCAAAAGGTGCTGGAAAACCTCGGCGTGTTCTTCGCCCAGTTGCCCAAGTCACTGGAGCCGTTCACCGAAGAATTGCTGGTCTATTACCTGCTGAGCAACGGCGAGCACGGCTTGCCGGTCGAGGCGCTGCAAAAGCAGATCGACAAGGTACGCAGTTGGCGCTTGCGGGATTACCTGAACAAGATCGGCCGTGAATGCAGCCTGTTCAGCGTTGAAGACGGGCCGTTTGCCCTGCGTGCGATTCGTCGCGAAGAAGTCGCCGGAATGCTGCCGGTGCTGGAAAAGGCCGACGCGCTGGTTGACGGCGGTCATCTGTACAAGACCGGGGGCGCGGCCAGCGTCGCCAGGGTAGACGTCGCCGGCCGCGAGTTGGTGATCAAGCGCTACAACATCAAGAACCTGGCCCACTGGCTCAAGCGTTTCTGGCGCCCGTCCCGTGCCTGGCACTCCTGGCGTGAAGGCAATCGGTTGCGCTTCCTCGGCATCGCCACGCCCAAACCGCTGGCGCTGCTGGAAAAACGCTTTTTATGGCTGCGCCGCGAGGCGTATCTGGTGACCGAGTTCCTGCCGGGGCCCGACATCATCGAGCGCTTTGCGCCCTACGTGGCTAACGGCGATGCGCCGGAAGCCGAGTTGCAGGCGCTGGATACGCTGTTTGCGCAGTTGATCCGTGAGCGCATCAGCCACGGCGATCTCAAGGGTCACAACGTGTTCTGGCAACAGGATAGCTGGTCGCTCATCGATCTGGACGCCATGTGTCAGCACGGCTCCCAAGCCTCGTTCGCGACGGCGTTCGCCAAAGATCGCGCGCGCTTCATGCGCAACTGGCCGGCGGACAGCGCGCTGCACCAAGTGCTGGAGCAGCGCATTCCGACGGTTTCAAAGACGCCGGACTGACCGTCAGTCCGCGTGCTTGAGGTTGATCTCCACCAGTGCGTCGATCAATGCCTGCACGTTATCGAACGGCTGGCGATGAACCTGCGGCCATGACTCGCGCTCGACGTAGGCTTTGCCAGCGGTATTGAACCGCACCGGCGTGTGCTTGAGGGTGCGGTCCCTTGAGCGATGCACGATCGTGGGCCGCAAGGGGGCGGACTCATCGAGCAGGAACATGCCCGGACTGTGCAGTCTGTCGCCGACGGGCGCAGCGAGTTGAGGACGTGGTGGCAGTTCGATCTCCACGCGGAAATCATTCTGCACCAGCACTGGCTCATGACCCAGCCCCGCCGGGACCTGTTCGCCCGGATCGATCATGATGCCATGGCCTTTCCCCTGCGCCACGTCCATCACCCGCACGCCAATCCCCTGTTCCAGCTCGGCGATGCCCGGGACGCTGTTTTTGAACGTGTTGGCATGGGTTTCACCCACCAGCGCCATCCACTTGTGCGGCCCCATCACCTCTTGATGCTTGCGTATCGTGCGGGACGCAAAGTAGCTGAGCACCTGCTGGCGCGTTGTGTTGGAGTGGGTCGGCATATGGCGGATGAAGTAACTGGCGGCGCAGTCGATCGCGCGGATTTCAATGCCGTACCGCCTGGCCTGGACCACCAGCCTTTCGAACGAGTAGAGGCCGGTCGGGTCGGTCCGGAACGTCTGGTCCATGCGCTTGAGGTCGTGCAGCAGACGTTTGCTCATCAGCCCCGTTTCAGCGAAGCGGTCCAGGTCGGCCTGATGGACGTCCGTCAGCAAATGCTCCATGTACAGCGTCTTCACGTCCTGTCGCGCCAGATGCTCCATGTTGTCGAGGATGAAGCGCTTGCTGGCGCGTGCCGAATGGGATTCGCCAATGACCACTCCGGATGTGTTTTCGTACAGCTCTTCGATGAACATGCTCAACGGCGTGTCGGCTTTTACCTCGGGCAGAGTCACCCGTTCAGGGAGGGCCAGGTTGAGCACTGAGCGCGCATCTTTCTGCAGCGTGTTCGCCAGTTCGAAGAACTTCTCACGCACCTCCACCAAATGACTTTCGATGAAAAAGTAATCGGGGTTGAGGCCTCTGTGACGGAAGTTGGCCAGGTCATGAAAGATGCTCCGCATGTCGGCAGGCATCTGGTAGCGGTTGTCGATCAGCGACTGCTGAATGGCGCCCAGGGGGTAGTCGTTGCTCCAGGTTGCGGCATCGGCGCGGGTCCAGTAGCCGGCCGGGTTCCATTCGAAACCGTGATCACCGACGTAGGGATTCACCTCGCTTCGGCGGTGGGAAACGATGGCGCGGCGATTCGGGTCCAGGCCCCACTCCAGGGGCGAACGTCGTTCGAAAAAGCCATACAGCGCATCGTCCATCGACGTGCTGGATGGACTGACGGGCGAGGCTGCGCCGGCCCCGTTATCGATATTCGGGTTGCCGATCTGTGCCTTGAAGTCCGCGCGCGACGCCGCGCTGCTGATGACGGCATCGCTGTCCACGGATATCTGGATCGGCGCGCCCAACGGCACGTCTTCGACGCGCAGGCTGAGTACGCCTTGCAGTTCACTGATGCCTGGCTGTTGCTGCCAAGTGTTGGCGGTGCGGTGGTCGAGCAGCGCGATCCAGCGCCTGCCCGGGTGCTGCTGCACATCGCCGCTGATCACTTTGTGACCAAAGAAGACCGCCATCTTTTGGGGTGCGAGGGCATCACCTGCAGCGGATGCCACTTCGTTGCCCGCGTAGTCATAGCTGACCGATGAACTGAACGGACGAACGTCGATGCCGTGGCGGTGGGCCGCTTTGATCAGGTGGTAATAGTCGTATTTTTCGCTGCCGTTCTTGAGCGCGCCCTCGTTCACGGTCTCCAGGTAGTGCTTGATCATGTGGGAGCCGCTGCGCGTCTTGCTGCCGAGTGCCTTGTATTTCTGCAGCTTGTGCGTGTGCTGGTCGGTGTGCAGATGCTCGATGTACAGCACCTCGACCTTGCGCTCCGCCAGCAACGGCATGTTGTCGATCAGCAGTTGTTTGCTGGCGATGGACGTCGGAGCTTCGCCAATCACCAGGCCGTTGGATTTTTTCAGTGCGGCGTCGAAGAAGGCTTGAGTCGTCACGCCATCGGCCAGCACCGGCAACTCGGGTTTGCCGGGAAGGGGCGGGTGCTCGAAGAATGCTTTTGCATCGCGGTAGAGGTTCTGGCGCAACGTGCTGTAGGTCGAGCGACCGCCCTGGAAAATGTCGTCGAAAAACTCGTGCAGTCCGAACGGGCCTCCTTCAAATTGTTCCGCCTGCCTTGGGCTGACGATGCCGAAGACGTAGGGCTGCAGCGATTCCGGCATTTCGTAATCGCTCAAGTCGCCCACCGCCGTGGCGGGGCCTGCGGGGGTTTCGTCCAGTCGGCTGAACGAAGGCAGAACGCCGCCTCGCAAGCGCGCAGGCTCAAGCAGCTGCCACTGGCCCTGGCGGTTGAGGCGCACCGTCTGGCGGCCAAAAAAGGCGAACGGGTTGCGCGGATCGACGATCTGCCAGGCGGCCAGCCTGGCGTCGTACTGGACCTGGTACGTCTGGCCCTGCATGGCGATGTAAAAGTTGCCACGAACTATGCTGACACCTTGCCCGTGCGGGCGGCTTAGTGGGAGCGCGTCTGTCAGCGATACATCTACCGCGTGCAGCGGAGGTGAGACGGTATTTGCGACCCGCACCGGCGGGGTGTCCTGCTGCAATGCCCTCCATACGCCGGTCACATCGGTTTGCGCATAACGCCCTGTGGGCTGAAGGGTTTCGGGGGGCAGTGCGTGGGTCCGGTACAGCGGAACATGGCGGTTGGCAGACTGAGGCGCGGCCCAGAAGAGTTCGTTCTCCACCGCGACCGGCTGCAGCGTCTCATCGGTGGCATGGGCAACCGAGCGGGCGTACCTGCCGGCAGTTTTTTGTCCGGCCAGGTCCTTCAAAATGCCGCCGAGCCCTTTCATTCCCGAGTGCAGATCGCCCGCAGCGCCCGCCGTGTTGAGCCAGGCGCTGAGCACGTAGAAGCTGGCGGTGGCGTGATCCCGCTCGTCGAGGGCTCGCAGCGCGCGATAACCATCAGCGCTCGCGATGATCATGCCGACGGCAAAGCTGGCAGGCGGGAAGGGCAAGGTCACGGCGGTCGCGATCAGCTCGAGGCTGCTCCAGACCTGTCGGCAGAGCATGTCTGCACGGCCGATCGTGGTGTCCTCGACATCCTGGATCTTGCGCTCGATCACTTGGTTGAAACACACGTCATACAGGTTGCTGAACGGCGCCCTCGGCAGCACCGGTTTGCGACCACCGCCTTTCTTCAGTTCAGCCAGGGCGAATGCCAGCGGCATGCCGGCCTTCACCCGGGCGCGGCTCAGGTAGTAATCGCCCATGCCTTCGCTCAGCAGCGTGTTGCCGAACGCGCTAAGTGGTCGGAAGGCGCGGCCGTCCGGTGCCTGCGGCGTATACAGCAGAACCTGCTCCAGCGTGCTCGCCTCAGGCGGCGTGAGCAGGAAGCAGCCGTGAATGACCTCTGCACGAGACGCGATAGCCATCACGTCCACGCTCAATTGCAGTGGATAGACCCGATAGCGCAGGCGGTCTGCCGCGCTGCTCTGATGCATGTTGACGATGGAGAGGGTGAGCCAGTGCAGCTGGGTGGCGTCGATGTGGCCTTCGAGAAAGCTGCGCAAGGCGTCGGCGCGCATTTGCAATTGCGTCAGCAACAGGCTCTGTTGACGGCGCCAGTCGTAGCCCTCGCTGGCAGGCGCCAGCAGTTGCCCGCGAATCATCGCGATGTACTGATCGGCGACCCATTGACCGCGAACCGAGCCGGCGACCTTCTCCGGGCTCAGTGGTGTGAGATCGACGCCCTCGGGGCCGCTGAAAGTGGCGGTGGTATCGGCCGCCGGGTTGAGCAGGCCAAGGGTGTCGTCGTAACCGTCACGCAGCATCTGGGTGTAGGACAGGGTTTCGCGGGGCGTGTGAATGATGATCCGGTCAGGGTCCACCGTTTCCGGCGGCAGACCCAGCAGCGCGTTGATCTTGCGGCTGGCAGTCCGATGAACGTAGGCGTTGAAGTCGGTCACCCGAGTGTGTGGGGCGGCTTGGTAGATTTCACCCGCCGCCACGATCGTATCCTCCAGTGCCACCATTTGCTGACGCTGCTCGGCGGATGCCCGCAGGATCCAGCCCGGGGTATGCAGCCGTTGCTCCGAGAGCATTACCTGCACGCGCGCCGACACCAGCGCACGCACACCGCTGTTGTAATCGGGGAGGGTGGCGTAGCTGATCCAGTCCTGGGCAGGCGCTGGCTTTTCACTCAAATCATGCAGCTGGCCTTTCAGGGCGGCTCTTCTGCCGGCGGTGATCTGCGCCAGCAGGAAGTGGTTCATGTCGGCGGACCGGCTCCAGCTCACCAGTTCGCCGAGCAACTGACGCTCGTTGTCGAAGCGTTGGAAATGTTGGGTGCGCGGGCTGTCCGGGGTGAACATCAGCAGCCCGTCCGACTGCCCCGAAGCGTCCAGCTTGCGCAACAGCAGCACGCTGCTCAATACGTCGTGACCGTTCAGCTTGATCTGCTGCACGGCCACGGCGGGATTTCGCGGCGCGGCGGTGTCCGGATTCAGCGACTCGATCAGGCTCAGGTCGGAAGGCTGGATATGCCCCTGCAGTTCGGCGCCGCGGGCCTGGGCGATGAGCTGATGATGCATCGCTTCGCCCATCAGGCGCTGGATGGTCGGCGAGCCGAGCGCCTGGCGTTGCGCGGGGCCGAAACGCGTTCGCAGGTCTTGCTCGTTGATGACATCGGCGAGGTAGGCCGGCGTCATGTCGCTGTATTCAGGCTCAAGCGGCAGACCGTTGTGAGTGATTCGGCTGTGGGTCTGGAAGGCCGAATCTGGGGCTGTGTCGCCGGGATGCAGGCCGTAAAGTGCCAGATGCGTCAGCGTTCGGCGGACGGAGAAGGTTTCACTGGTGATGGGCTGCGTCCGTTCGGTGCTGATCAGGACCTCGTCCGGATCGAGATCAATACCCAGATCATTGGCCAGTCGCGCGCGCAGACGGCTTCGCGCGAATTGCTGCGGGGACGCGGTGCCGTCCATGACGCTCATCAACGCATTGCGCGATCGCTCGTAATCCATCAGGCCCGAGGCGTAGCGCTCACGTTGCTCGGTGCTGGCCATCTCCAGCCAGTCGGGGCGTGCGCGGCGCTCATCTCGCTGGGCGCGACGATCCTGCGCAGCGGCTATGGCGCCGCCCGGGCCCCAGGATTTCGGCTGGTGGAGCAGGTCTTCGAGTCGGGCCTGAAGGGCCTGAGGCGACAGGTTGTGGGCGTTACCGAACAGCGCGTCGATGTCCACACGCTGCCTGGCCAGCAGGCGATCAAAGGCATGGTCGTAGGGCGATCCCTTGATCGGCTGCAGTTGAAAGTCCGAAGGGTGGGTGGGCTCAAGAAATACATCACCGCCGGAGGCAATCTCGAGCCAGGCGTCGCGCGTGCTGTCCTGCATAAGACGCAAGAGTGGCAGGCGCAGGAGTGGGTGATTGATGCGGCGGGCGAGTGCTTGCTGCAATGCCTCGTTCGACACGAAGCCTTCGGCGGCCTGGCCGTGCAACCAGAGCAAGGTCTGGCCCGGCTGGGCGGTTGCGACCAGCGCCCCGGCCAGCTCAATGCGACGTTCTGCATCAAGTTGCAGCTCGAGCGCGCTGAACACCACATGCTCTTGGGCGTCCATGCCCGGCAGGCAGCGCGCATAGTCGCGGTGCAGCTCGCCTTCTTCTATGTTCAGCAGCAGGTCGTCACGCAGGGTCAATTCGATGCAGGTCACGAAGAGCTCGCGGCGTGAAATATCACGCGCACTGGCTTCGGCCCAGAAATGAGTGATGGCCGAGTGCAGCAGCGTTTTCTGCTCCGGGCTCACTGGCAGCGGCGGGGTGTTGAGGCAGGCCTTGGCATCCGGAAGATGCTGAAGCTCGGCGTCAAGTACAGAAGCCAGCGTGGTCAGCCGATCAAGCGCAGGCGGGTTGGGTGAAAAGGTTTCCATGGCGTACAGCATTCCTGAGTGATCTCCGCGCAATGAGCTTGCGCAAGAGCCGGGCAAGCAGCCCGATGATTCGTCGAGCGATCAATCAATCAGAACGCCGGGGCGCGTGGTGCTAAATAGTTAACGCACGAGGTGAGGCGCAAACGTGTAGGACCGGCTTCAGCCGGGAAGGCGTCATTCGTAACGCCGCAGGATTGAGGGCGCTGACACTGGCCTCTTCCCGGCTGAAGCCGGTCCCACCGAGGCATCGCGGGGCAGTTCATTCCCTGCGACCACTTCCAGAGCCATTACGCTATAATCCCGCCCTTTAGCTGTCTGCCGCCGTGGCGCCAGACACACCTTATTTGTCAGGCGCGTGATGCCTGCATGCAGACTTAAGAGGCTAGACCCTAGTGGCATTGACGATCCTTGGCCTGTCCGGCGCCCTTAGCCATGATCCTTCCGCAGCCCTGTACATCGACGGCAAGCTGGTTGCTGCGGCCGAAGAAGAGCGTTTCGTTCGCGACAAGCATGCCAAGAACCGCATGCCCTACGAATCAGCGAAGTTCTGCCTGGAGCAAGCGGGCATCAAGCCTTCCGACGTCGACGTCGTGGCCATTCCTTTCGCGCCCATCAGCCTGTTCGGCGAAGCGCGCTGGCACTACGCCAAACGTTACTGGTATGCCCCGGACCGCGCCCTCGACGCGATTCTGATGGGCAACCGCCGCTACAAGCGCTATCGCAACAAAATCGTCTGGTGCCTGGAACAACTGGGTTTTGACCCGAAAAAGATCAAGATCGAGCCCGTCGAGCACCACCTTGCCCACGCTTCCAGCGCCTACCACTGCTCCGGCTTCCAGGAGAAAACCGCGATCCTCGGGATCGACGGCAAGGGTGAGTACGCCACCACGTTCTTCGGCTACGGCGAAAACGGCAAGATCCACAAGATCAAAGAATTCTACGACCCGGACTCCCTCGGCGGGCTGTATGGCGCGATCACCGAATTCCTCGGCTTCGAGATGCTCGACGGCGAATTCAAAGTCATGGGCATGGCGCCGTACGGCGATGCGACCAAATACGACTTCTCGCGCCTGGCCACCTTTGAAAACGGCGAACTGGTGATCAACACCGAATACGCCAACGTCATCGGCCTGCGTCGTTACAAAGAGAAGGGCAAAGGCTTCTACTTCTCGCCGAAACTGATCGAGTGGCTGGGCCCCAAGCGCGAAGGCGACATCGCCGACGAGCCGTACATCCATTACGCCGCCAGCATGCAGGCGCTGTTCGAGAAGCTGTCGCTTCAGATGATCGACCACTATCTGGGTGACATCCTCAAGGAAACCGGCAAGCTCGCCTTCGCTGGCGGCTGTGCGCTGAACGTCAAACTGAACCAGAAAATCATCGCGCGCCCTGACGTCAAAGAGCTGTTCGTTCAGCCTGCGTCGGGTGATGCCGGGACCGCTGTCGGTGCCGCCGCCTATGTTTCCCACGCCCGCGGCGTGCCGGTCGAGAAGATGGAACACGTCTACCTCGGCCCGTCCTACAGCAACGAAGACGTCATCGCCGCCTGCGCCCGCCACCCGAGCAAGCCGGCCTGGCGCCAGATCGACAACACCCCCGAGCGCATCGCCAAAATCATGGTCGCGGGCAACCCGGTGGCTTGGTTCCAGGGCCGCATGGAATTCGGTCCTCGTGCCCTCGGTGGTCGTTCGATCATCGGCTGCCCGAGCATTGCCGGCGTCGCCGATCGCATCAACCATCAGATCAAGTTCCGCGAGCGCTGGAGGCCTTTCTGCCCGTCGATGCTCGACACCGTCGCCCCGCAGATGATCAAGATCGATCACCCGGCGCCGTTCATGACCTTCACGTTCGAAGTGGCGGAAGAGTGGAAAACCCGTGTGCCGGAAGTCGTCCACGAAGACGGTACCTCCCGCGCCCAGGTGCTCAAGCGCGAATACAACCCGCGCTACTACGACATGATGAAGGCGCTGGAAAACCTGACCGGCAATGGGGTTTCCCTCAATACGTCGCTCAACCGTCGCGGCGAGCCGATGATCTGCTCGCCGACCGATGCGCTGAATATGTTCTTCGGCTCCGATCTGGAGTACCTGATCATGGAAGACATTCTGGTGGTCAAAGACGGCGTGGACACCCATGACACGCTCAGCTGAGCGCCATGTTCTCCAGTTCTGCCACGGCTATGACGGGCCGTTCCTCGACTGCGCCCGTCAATACGCCAGCCTGTTCGTGGGCAGGGGATACCGTGTCACCACGGTATTCCTGACCGGCGCCGCCGATGCCGAGGTTGCAGCCAGTTGCGCGTCGGACGAAGTGCTGTTCATGGAGTACAGCTCCAAGGCCATCGGCGGCATGAAGGTGGGAGCGATCCGCGATCTGCGCAAGATCGCGGCGTCCCGCAGTTTCGAGTTTTGCATCACCCACCGTTTCAAGCCGACCTACATCGCACTGGTCGCGACCCGCTTGCCGGTGATCGGCGTCCATCATGCGTTTGGTGATTACCGGCGCCGCAGCCGCAAGGTGCTGGCGAACCTGTTCCGCTCCCGCCTGAGCCTGCTGGGCGTGTCCGATGCCGTGCGCGATGACATTCGCTCCTGCCTGCCGAAATGGCCGGTCGAGCGTATCCAGACCCTTTATAACCGCATCGATGTCGATCAACTGAGCGCCACGCTCTTGTCCCGTGAGGAGGCCCGCGACGCGTTGGGCCTGGCCCAGGAGGCGTGGGTCGTGGGCAATGTCGGGCGGCTGCATCCCGACAAGGACCAGTCGACGCTGCTGCGCGGATTCGCCCAGGCGTTGCCGAACCTGCCCGCCGACAGCCAACTGGTGATTCTCGGTCAGGGTCGGCTGGAACAGGACCTCAGACACCTGGCGGCCGAACTGGGTATCGGCCACGAGGTCATGCTGGCGGGGCAGGTGACTCAAGCCAGCCGCTACTTCAAGGCCTTCGACGTGTTCGCACTGAGCTCCGATCACGAACCCTTCGGCATGGTGCTGCTGGAAGCCATGGTGGCCGGCGTGCCTCTGCTGGCAACCGCCTGTGGCGGCGCGAAGGAAGTGGTCGAAGGCGTGGGCATACTGTTTCCCCTGGGCGAAGCCGAGTCTCTGGCTCAGGGGCTGATCCACCTTTCGCGGATGGACGCCGAGCTGCGGCAGTCCTGCGCGGATGCGATGCTGCAACGGCTGCACGAACGTTTCAGCGATGAGGCGGTAAAAGCAGTTTTCTGGCAGTTGCCGCAAGTCGTCGCGCTCACCTCGGAAACCTGATTTCATTCGAACCGCTGGCAGCCATTGGCCTCTGATAGCAATGAATACCCGGCTGCATAGCACAGGATATGGATTGGAATGGTTGTAAAAAATTTGCCGGCACGTGCGGGGTACATCGCAGGTTTACTGCTTGCGGTGGTGATGCTAATCATATTTCTCGGGCCGTTCTGGTGGCCCGGTGAGTCAAGTTCCTGGGCTGCGTTCATTCGCGCGGCGCTGGTCGTTGCCTTGCTTTGCGCAGCGCCGGCGGTGAGTAGGCGATCATTTTCAGTCAGTCCGCTGACCTACACCGTCCTGCTGCTGTTCGCCTATCTGCTGATCAACAGCCTGATGTCAGACGACGACATGAAATCCCTTCGTCGGCTTCTGCTCATCTTTGTGTTTTTCATCGGCGTTGGCGTGATTAGGGCGAGGGGCACATTCGATTGGGAAAAAATCCTCAAGCTGTCGGTCGTGGTGGTTGCGCTGTTCGCCACATTTTCCATGCTCAATCTCGCCATCCACGGTGCGTTTGTCCTCGGCTATCGGCAGATGTCACTGGCTGGCTCGGGAGTGACCGATGTCGCCGACTTCGGCAACACCATCGTTGCCGGCATGAACTACGGCTTGTTTCTGCTGGCCGGTATCTGGCTGACATTACGCTCAAGGCGCCGTGCCGAAATCGGCCTCTGGCTGCTGTGCTGCGCCCTTATCGCCACGTACATCTACTTCACTTTCGCGCGCAGCGCCTGGCTGGCTTCATCGGTCGGCGGGCTGGTGGTGCTTGGCACGATGACCAGTGGCAAGCTGCGTCGCAATATCCTGATTCCTGCGGCCATCGTCGTCGCGCTTGTGCTCATTTTCGGCTTCAGCGAGCTCGCTTACGAAGTGCAGACCCGTGGCGTGACCGGGCGCAACGAAGTCTGGCTCGCGGTATTCGAGCGCCTGGCCGGCCACTGGTGGTTCGGGGTTGGCGCGGGTACGCCACTGGGCGAAGTTCACCTATCGACCGGGCAAATCGTGCGCAACACCCACGGCCTGTATTTCGAGGTGCTTTATCAGTTCGGCATCGTCGGTCTGGCGCTGCTGCTGGCGACGATGCTGCATGCTGGCGCGTGTCTGGCCCGAGCGCGCAAGACCTCGGAGATCGCTCGGCTCTGGCTGGCGATCCTCTGCGCCGGTGGCGTGGTCATGACCGTGGAACTGCACACCTTCGTTGGGTCACCCAATCTGGTGTGGGAATGGCTCTGGCTGCCCCTCGCTGGCGCGGTCGCCATCTCGCGGGAGGCGCGGCGTGCTGAGGATTGAAGCGCGGGGCGAGCAACGCTGGCTGGTAGGGCATGATCTGGAAGTGTGCCTGCAGGACTTTGCGCAATCCCGCGGTTCTGTTACAGGTCCGGTATTGCTGCTGGCGTCCGGCCCCTCGGCGAACGAGTTTCCGCTTCCCCGTTACCGGAGCCTGCCGGTCGTCGCCATGAACGGCTCGATCGTGCGCTGCGTCGACGAGGGCATCCGGCCTTTCTACTACCTGTGCGACGACCCGAACTTTGTCATCGGCCGGCCGGCGCTGGCGCTGATGGGGGTTCGCCACGGCGAGCATCTGGCGATGAGTCTGGATGTACTTCAGGCGATTCATTCGGCCGACGCCACTGCGCTGAACGGCAAGAAAATCTATCTGCTGGAACGGGTCAATCGCCAGGAAGGCAAGGCCGTCATGTCGGATCGAGCCTACGCGTGGTCAATCCGCAACGACGACGAGCTGATCTCCAACTTCTCCCTGCTGCGCCGCAAGCCTAACCGCATCGGCTTCAGCCTGAACCTCAAACGCGGCTATTTCGGCAGCCGAACCATCCCCTTCGGCGCCTTGCAGCTGGTCTGCCATCTGGGGTTTCGTCAGGTGTTCGTGGTCGGGATGGACCTGCGTCAGGGCGGGGGGCGTTTTTACGAGAAGGGAGAAGCGGCTTTGCCCAGCAGCCTGGACGAGGATTTCGAGCAATACATCCTGCCAAGCTTCGCGTTGATGGCCCGCAAGATCCTGCCGCGAACCGGCATGCAGGTGTTCAATCTATCCAGTGTCAGCCGTATGCCGGAGCGGGTCATTCCCAAAATCACCCTGCAGCGCCTCGACGAGCTGCTGGGCGTTCAACCCGACCCTTCTACGCAAACAGCGCCTTCAAACGCGCCGTGAAGTGGGCGCTCCGGCCTTCGGTGTAAGCTGAAATAAAGGCCGTGCCCCCATCGCTTTCCACCAGCCACGCGCGATCTTCCTTATACCTGAGCAGGTGCTGGAAATTGCGCAGCCGCTTCGAATCGCTCAGCGCGCGACGCTGGCACTTCATGTCAGAGATATCGATGAGCCCCAGTTTCGCCTCCGGGGTGAGGATCACATTGCCCATGTGCAGCGAGCGAAAGTAGACGCCGCGATCATGCAGGTGGGCAATAAACGTACCCAGTTCAGCCCGCAGTGGCGCGCTTTCACCGTGCTCTTTCAACACCTGGCGGATGGTCAGGCCGGGCAACGGCGTGTAACGCACGGCATCGCGGCTGATGCTGGCAATTCGGTAGGTGGCGATGACGTCGGGGCAGGGAATGCCACGTTTTTTGAGGGCGTCGATGTTGTCGGCGAAGCGTTGCGCGTAGGGGAACAGCAAGGCCGAGCTGATCAGGCGCTTGCGGCGGAACAGTTTGAGAATGGTGCCGTCTTCAAGCAACAGAACCTTGTCCCCGGATCCGTCCGCTTCGAGCACGGTGGCGTTTTCTCGCAAGGCCAGATAGGCGCTGTGTTCCATTGGGTGCATCGGCATACTTACCTGAACAAATGCGGCATGTTACCTGAGTCGGCCCCGCTTGGGTCGCGGCAGGGGTCGACAAATATGGGTTGTGCTACCATGCCCGCCTAATTTTTTCGTGCGGATTCCCATGAGCAGTCCTGATCCTCAAGCTAAAACGACCCTGGCGATTTACTTTCGTCTATTGACCTATGTGCGGCCGTACATCGGCCTTTTCTGCTTGAGCATTGTCGGCTTTCTTATCTTTGCGTCCACCCAGCCGATGCTCGCCTACATCCTCAAATACTTCGTCGATGGCCTGGCCAATCCCGAAGCCAGCCTGTTCCCCGGCAACCCCTATATTGGTCACCTGCAATTGCTGCAGGCGGTGCCGCTGATGATCGTTCTGATCGCGGCCTGGCAGGGCGCCGGCTCTTATTTAGGCAACTTCTTCCTGGCCCGCGTTTCCCTCGGGCTGGTGCATGACCTGCGCGTCGTTTTGTTCAACAAATTGCTCACGCTGCCCAACCGCTTCTTCGACAACAGCAACTCAGGGCATCTGATCTCGCGCATCACCTTCAACGTGACCATGGTCACCGGCGCTGCCACCGACGCAATCAAGGTTGTGATTCGCGAAGGCATGACGGTTATCTTTCTGTTCGGCGCGCTGCTGTGGATGAACTGGAAACTGACCCTGGTGATGCTGGCGATACTGCCGCTCATTGCGGTCATGGTGAACAGCACCAGCAAGAAGTTTCGCAAGCAGAGCAAGAAGATTCAGGTGGCCATGGGCGACGTGACCCACGTGGCGTCCGAGACAATCCACGGCTATCGCGTGGTCCGCAGCTTTGGCGGCGAAGACTACGAAAAGGCCCGCTTCGAAAAGGCCAGCCGCAGCAATACCAAAAAGCAGTTGGCGATGACCAAGACCGGTGCGGTTTACACGCCGATGCTGCAATTGGTGACCTACAGCGGCATGGCCATCGTGATGTTCCTTGTCCTTTATCTGCGCGGCGACTCGTCGGCGGGTGATCTGGTGGCCTACATCACCATGGCCGGCCTGCTGCCCAAGCCGATCCGTCAGTTGTCCGAAGTCAGTTCCACCATCCAGAAAGGCGTCGCCGGTGCGGAGAGCATCTTCGAGCAACTGGATGAGCAGAC
>NZ_JASCOY010000042.1:0-46966 GCF_029960075.1 Pseudomonas sp. PS02290 | reverse complement strand
GCCAGCATGCAGCGTAAAACGCTGGCCGCCGATACGTGCTGGATCAGCCGGCTGGCGCAGTCCCGGAGGGAGCATGGCGCACCTCCGACCTCAGGTCATAACGTTACGTTTGCAGGTGGAAACTTGAAGCATTTGACCCGGGAAGCCCTCGAGGCTGAAGTCATGCAGTTGCGGTCGGCGTTGAAGAAAAGTGAAGCCATGAGGCTGGACAGCCTGTGCACCGGCACACGACCGAACGATGTCGCCGAAGAGGTTGCCGAGCAAGCGATCGAAGACGCTCAGGTCCGCTACCGCCTCGCGGTCAAAGCCACCAACGATGCGATCTGGGACTGGGACCTCAAGGAAAACCATGTCCTGTGGAACGACGCCCTGGAACGGGTCTACGGACATCCGCTCGCCACGGTCGAAATGACCGGCGACTGGTGGATTGCGCAGATTCATCCCGATGACAGGCAGCGCATCGTCACCTCGATCCATGACGTGATCGACGGCAGACAGACCGGCTGGAGTGAGGAGTATCGGTTTCGCCGGGTGGACGACACCTACGCTCAGGTTCTCGACCGTGGGCACGTCATCCGCGACATTCAAGGCAACGTGGTGCGCATGATCGGCGCGATGCTCGACCTCACGCCGATTCGTGACACCGAGGCTGCACTGCGGCAGAGCGAGGAGCGTTTCAGGACGATTCTGGAAACGGTCGAAGCCGCCTTTGCCATCGTTCAGGTCAAGTTCGATGCCAATGACTACCCGATCGACTATTGCTTCCTCGAAGCCAACCCGGCCTTCGAACGTGAGGCCGGGGTCAACCTGCGCGGGAAATGGGTCCGGGAGTTTGCCCCGGACCTGGAACAATTCTGGTTCGATACCTACGGACGGGTTGCCAAAACCCGCGTGCCGGCCACCTTCGAAAGCTACGCCAAAGCCTTCCAGCGCTGGTTTGACGTGCGCGCCGTCCCCGTTGGCGATCCCGCCGAATGTCAGATTGCGATCATCTTCAACGACGTGACGGGGCGGCGTGATGCCGAGGAGCGTCTGCGCCAGAGCGAAGCCATCGCCCGCGCGAACGTCGAGCGGGTGCAGCTGGCCCTGGCCGCCGGGGCCATTTTCGGCACCTGGCACTGGGACTTGCCCAGCAACAGTTTCACCGTCGATGAAGCGTTCGCCCGGGCCTTCGGCCTCGACCCGATGCTGGGTTACGAAGGCCTCAGCCTTGAGCAAGTGGTGGCGACCGTGCATCCGGAAGACCGGGCGGGCCTGATGACGGCAATCGACGAGGCCATCCGTCGCGGCGGCGCCTACGCCCATCAATACCGGGTCCGTCGGGCGGACGGCAAATACTACTGGATCGAGGCAAACGGGCGCGTCAACTTCAGCGAGGACGGTGTTCCCCTCAGCTTTCCGGGCGTGCTGATCGACGTCGAGGAGCGGCGTTCGGTCGAAGCCCAGCGCGACCTGGCAACCGCGGCCCTGCGTACCCTCAATGAGACCCTGGAACAGCGCGTGGCGGAACGCACCGCCGCGTTGATGCAGACCGAGGAAAAGCTGCGCCAGTCACAGAAAATGGAAGCCGTGGGGCAACTCACGGGCGGGCTTGCCCATGACTTTAATAACTTGCTCGCGGGCATCTCGGGCTCGCTGGAGTTGTTGAGTGCGCGGTTTGCTCAAGGTCGTCTGACGGATGTCGACCGCTACCTGACGACGGCCCAGGGCGCGACCAAACGGGCGGCTGCCCTGACCCACCGATTACTGGCGTTCTCCCGCCAGCAAACCCTGGATCCCCGGCCCACCGAGATCAACAGCCTTGTCGAGGGCATGACCGAGCTGATCCAGCGCACCGTGGGCCCCAGCATCAGCGTGCAGACCGTTGGCTCGCCGGACAGCTGCGTGGCACTGGTCGATGCGAGCCAGCTGGAAAATGCGTTGCTGAATCTGTGCATCAACTCGCGGGACGCCATGCAGGACGGCGGCAGCATTACCATCGAAACCCGCTGTCAGTTCGTGGGAACAGCGGAAGCACCGCTGCTGGAGGTCCCCGAGGGCGAATACCTGACCCTCAGCGTGACCGACACCGGAACGGGCATGCCAGCCAACGTCGTGGCGAAGGCTTTCGACCCCTTCTTCACCACCAAACCCATCGGTCAGGGCACTGGCCTGGGCCTCTCGATGATTTATGGTTTCGCCAAGCAATCCGGGGGGCAGGTTCGTATCGCCTCGGTGGTCGGACAAGGGACCACGCTGTCCATCTACCTCCCCCGCTACCACGGAACGCCCAGCGTAAATGAGCTGTACGAACCAGATGCCGCGGCCTCGACAGCGGGCATCGGCGAAACGATTCTGGTCGTCGATGATGAACCCACGGTGCGCATGCTGGTAACCGAGGTGCTGGCTGAACTCGGCTACACCCTCATGGAAGCGACGGACAGCGCCAGTGGCCTGAATCTGCTTCGGTCGGATGTGCGGATCGACATGCTCGTCACCGATGTCGGTCTGCCCGGTGGCATGAACGGACGCCAGATGGCAGACGCTGCGCGCCTGGTGCGTCCGGGCCTGCGGACATTGTTCATCACCGGCTACGCGGAGGGGGCGGCGATCGGTGCCGGCCAGCTCGAGCCGGGCATGCATGTGCTCATCAAGCCTTTCGGCATCGAGACACTGGCCGCCCGCGTGCGTGAACTCATGAACACGCCGATCTGATAGACCGATCTGATAGTCAGCACGGCGGCATGGCCCGATCAGGCTGACGCGGACCTTTGGGCCACACCTCACGGTTTTTCCGAAAAGCCAGCGCCTCCCCCGGGTGACATCTGAAGCCTGATGAGCATGGGGCGGCGATGTTTCGCGTGCAAACATTGACAGCCTGCTGAAACGCTCGCTATACCTACAGCGTTGTACGACGACAGACGATCACAATCGATAACCCCAATAATAAAAAAGTGATGCCATGATCCCGAACGAGTCTACCCACCCCCAAAGCATTACCCAGGCGGCCACCCGGTCCGTCGGCAAATACCGCTGGACGATCTGCGCGCTGCTGTTTTTCGCCACCACAGTCAACTACCTGGACCGTCAGGTGCTCAGCCTGCTGGCACCGGAGCTGTCCACGACGTTTGGCTGGAGCAACACCGACTATGCCAACATCGCTTCGGTGTTTCAGTTCGTCTATGCGATCTCGATGATTTTCGCCGGGCGTCTGGTCGACAGGATAGGCACCAAAACCGCTTTCGTGGTGGCCATCAGTGTCTGGTCCACCGGCGCGGTCATGCACGCGTTTGCAGTGCCGCTGGGACAAGGCATTGGCGCGATCACCACCGCCCTGGGATTCGCCGCCATTCCGGTGTCCATTGCCGGTTTCATGCTGTCACGGGCCGTGCTGGCGGTTGGCGAGGCCGGTAACTTTCCGATTGCGATCAAGGCGGTCGCCGAATACTTCCCGAAAAAAGAGCGCTCGTTCGCCACCGGCATCTTCAACTCAGGCGCCAACGTTGGCGCGATCACGGCGCCCATTTGCGTGCCGCTGATCGCGGCATTCTGGGGCTGGGAATCCGCGTTCATCGTGGTCGGCCTGCTGGGTTTTGTCTGGCTGGGCGTGTGGATGGCGCTGTACGAAAAGCCGGATCAGCAAAAACGCCTGACGGCCGAAGAACTGGCCTATATCCGTAGTGACGAGGTCGAGCACGTCAAGGCGGCCCCGCTGCCGGGCGCGCCTGCGGTCAAGGTCTCCTGGTTCAAATTGCTCACCTATCGCCAGACGTGGGCGTTTGCCTTCGGCAAGTTCATGACCGACGGCGTGTGGTGGTTTTTCCTGTTCTGGCTGCCGACCTACCTGTCGGCGCAGTACGGGATGAAAGGCCAGGCCATCGTGCTTCCGCTGTTCGTGCTGTACAGCATGACCATGGTCGGCAGCATTGGCGGCGGCTGGTTCCCGAGCTACTTCATGGCCCGCGGTGACAAGCCTTATGACGGCCGGATGAAGGCCATGCTGGTGATCGCGCTGTTCCCGCTGGTGGTGCTGTTGGCGCAACCGTTCGGCTATATCAGCTTTTGGGTGCCCGTCCTGTTGATCGGCATCGGCGCGTCCGCCCACCAGGCGTGGTCCTGCAACATCTTCACCACCGTCTCCGACATGTTTCCGCAGAAAACCGTGGCGTCGGTGGTCGGCATCGGTGGCATGGCGGGCGGCCTGGGCGGCGTGGTCATGACCAAGATCGGCGGCTGGGTGTTCGACTACTACAAGTCGATCAACGACATTCACACCGGCTACATGATCATGTTCGCGATCTGCGCCCTCGCCTACCTGGTGGCGTGGAGTGTGATGAAGACGCTGGTACCGCGCCACAAGGAGATCACTGACCTTTAACCAGTCGGACGAAGCCAGGACCCCAATAAACCGGGGCTGAAGCAACAATGTGGGACCGGCTTCAGCCGGGAAGGCGTCAGACGTCACACCTCAACAGTGATGGCGCTTGCACTGGCCTCTTCCCGGCTGAAGCCGGTCCCACTAAAAACCGCGTGCGGTCAGTGAGATGCTGACGATCAGGCGCCTCTGTCACCTCGACTGGCCGCCAGCATTGAGCAAGTAAAACCAGAGTCTGCTAAGACGGGCCGCGGAGATCAATCTAACCAATCGGGGTTTCATTCACCTCGTCGTTAGCCTCAGGTTCCGGTAACGCTGTGAAGTCGACCAGGAGCGGCGCGGTGACGGCCTCATCGGCCCGTTCGGCAGCGCCGTCCCGTCGCGATTCAGCCAGCAGGTCGTTCAGCGCCACGTGCAGCTTCTGCAACGCCCCTTCTTTATCCACCCACCAGTCGGTGGACCACAGCCGCAGCAGGTTCCAGCCCAGGCCGGTGAGAATCGCCCCGCGCACTTTGTCCCGGTCCCGCGCCGTGGCAGCGCTGTGATACGTGGCGCCGTCGCACTCAACCCCCGCCAGGTAATCGCCCGGGCGGTCCGGGTGAACGATGCCCAGATCGATGCGGAAACGTGACACGCCGATCTGCGGAACGACCTGCCAGCCCAAACGCCTCAGCCCTTGCGCGACGGCTTCTTCGAACGGCGAGTCGTAACCGCCCACCGAGCCCTGAACCGCCTCGGCCAGCGCTTTCGGGCCGCGCTGGGCGAACTCGATGAAGTGCTTCAGATCGCGTACAGCGCGGGCATTGGTGCGGTTGAGGTCGATCATCGACGGATCGAACGAGGTGAACACCAGCATTTCCCGGCGGGACCGGGTGATGGCGACGTTGAGCCGGCGCCATCCGCCGTCCTTATTGAGGGGACCGAAGTTCATCGACATCACCGGCGCACCGGGTTCGGTGGGGCCATAACCAATGCCCAGCATAATCAGGTCACGCTCGTCGCCCTGGACGGTTTCCAGGTTCTTGACCACCACCGGCTCGGTCTGAGTATCCTGGAAGAACGGCTCGATTTGTGGGTATTGCTTGCGGGCCGCGTCCAGCAGGTCGTTGATCAGTTTCTGCTGGTCGGAGTTGAGGGTGATGATGCCGATGGAATACCCCGCTGCCACAAACGCAGGGTCGGTGAGGCGCTTGACGGTTTCATCGACGATGGCTTGGGCTTCGGCCTGGTTGTAACGCCCCTTGCCCTTGGCGTAAACGCCCTCGACCTTGCGCCACTCGACGGCACTGGCGCGGGTTTCCGCGGCCGGGAAAGTGATCAGATTGCTGTCGTAGTAACGGTGATTGGAGAAGGCAATCAGGCTTTCATGGCGACTGCGGTAGTGCCAGCTCAGACTGTGACTCGGCACCCCTGCCCCCAGGCATTCGTCGAGGATGCTTTCCATGTCTTCGGCGGTGTCGTCGTCGCCGGCATTCGGGCCACGGTTGAAGAAGTTGGTCGGCGGCATCTGCCGAGGGTCGCCGGCGATGATCACCTGCTTGCCCCGGGCAATCGAACCGATGGCGTCCCACGGCGCGATTTGCGACGCCTCGTCGAAGATCACCAGATCGAACGGCGGCTGGTCGGCGGGCAGGAACTGCGCGATCGACAAGGGGCTCATGAGCATGCAAGGGGCCAGACGATTCAGCGCATCGCCCATCTCGATCGCCAGCTGCCGAACCGGTTTGTGCCGGCGGGACTTCTGCAACTCATGCTTGAGAATGGCAAAGCCGCTGCTCTTGGGAATGTCATTCTTGGACGGAATCAGACCGCAGAGTTTGGCGCGGATATAGCGCACGGTCAGTTTCGCCAGCTCGTCGTCCAGACGCACGAAGGCGCCGATGTCGCTCATGTGCTCGGCCGCCACGAAATTGCGCAGCAAGGGTTCGCCGTCGATGCCCTGGGTCGCGAACCAGTGGGCATAAGCCGTGACGAAGGTGTCCTCTGCAGCGGACGGCAACAGGCTGCCGGTTTCCAGTGCCTGAGCCAGAGTGGCCAGGCCGGCCTCAGTTGCCTGTTGGCGCACCCGGCACCAGTCGCACCACGCCTTGAGCTGCTCTTCGTGCTGCTGGATGGCGAGTGACGTGGTCCGAAGAACGGCCACGCTCGGGTGAGTCTCGGTGGCCGTGCCGGCTAGGCCGGCGAACGACCGCGCCGCTTCCTCAAAGCGCGACAGCGCCTGCTGCAACGTCAAGCAGGCGGAAGCGATTTGGCCGCTCGGCGCCAACATGTCGTTCGCCTCGATCACCAGACGCGCCACGGCGCCGCGCAAGGCAACCAAGTGCTCGGGTGATTCCGCCAGCCCGATCAGCATGCCGCGCAGACGCTCGGCCAAGGTCACGGCCTGCAGCGTTCGCACCGGGTCGCTGGTCATGCCTTTCCAGCCGGGCATCGATTGCATGTCGCTGGCCAACCCGTCCAGCTCCAGTAGCTGAGCCTGCAGGCGTTCAAAAATGGCGAGGTCGCCCAAGGTGTCCGGCAGGCCCGCCGCGCCACCCAGAGAGGCCAGCTTCTTCGCCACCTTTTTCTTGGCAAACGTCGCCAGAAACCAGAACTTGCCCTCGGCTTCATGCCACTCGGTGCGCAGTTGCGTGACCGGCACACGACGGCACGCTTCATCGGCGTAATCCAGGGACAGGGTTTCTTCAAGCTCCCGATAACTCTCGATCAATTGGCAACTGCGCCGGGCCGCTTCGATGCGCGCGGCAGCATCGGGTGCAAAGGCAAATGACAGGTTCAGGCCGTGGGATTCAAGAATCAGGGCAGCCAGGTCATTCAACTGCTGGACCTGCGCCACTTCAGCAACCGGCAACGGCACGTGGGTCAGACCCAGGAGCCGCTCGCTGGCGGCGTTCAACTGATCAAGGGCTTGGGGAATCTCACGGGCAACGCTGGCGATCTGTGCCTGCCAGGCGTTCGACCATTGCGTCTGCGCCAGGGCGCCGAACTTGCCTGACAGGTCGCGGGCGGCGCTGCCGTTGAGTCCCAGGCGACGGGCGAGATCCAGCAACCCGGCGTACTCGGTTCCATCGTGTTGTGTGCCCGTTTCCCAGCCTAGCCTTGGCGTCTGAGGGCTGTGGTCGCGAACCACCCGACCGATGGACTGATGCAGGGTCAGGCCGTTATCCCAGCGTCGGTGCAGCACATCGACCAGTTGGTTGAGCCGTGAGCGCAGGGTCTGCAACCGCGCGGCTTCACGTTCCCATTCCTCGGCGCTCAGGGCCTCACTCACGTCCCAGGCGCGGTCCAGTTGCTTGAGCACTTCAACCTTGGACGCCTTGCTGGAATGCAGCTCCAGACAGAATTCGCCAAGGCCCTTTTCAGCCAAACGACGAAACACCACGTCAAGGGCCGCGCGTTTCTCGGCCACGAACAGCACACGCCGGCCGAGGGCCAAGTTGTGGGCGATCATGTTGGCGATGGTCTGGGACTTGCCGGTGCCGGGTGGCCCGTCCATGACGAAGCTGTGGGTGTTGGCCGACGCCACCACCGCGGCCACTTGCGACGAGTCGGCCGGCAAGGGGGCGAACAGCTGCGCCGGCGTGACGGTCGCATCCAGACGCTCGGGGCGGGGAAATTCGGCCGAACCGGAAAAGCCTTCACCCGCTGCGTCGGGGTCCAGCAGATGCTTGACCAGAGGGCTTTGCAGCAGCTGCGCCGCGTTGGCGTTCAGGTCTTTCCACATCAGGTATTTGGCAAACGAGAAGGTGCCCAGCACCAGCTCGGTGCTGACCTCGAAGCCGGGTACATCGCGCACCGCCCGGCGCACGCTGTTCCAGATGCCGGCCACATCAATGCCGCTGCCATCGCTGGGCAGCTCACCGTCCAGCCCGGGAATCACCAGCTCGAAATCGTGGCGCAGCAGCTCAAGCAAGGTCAGGTTGAAGCGCGGCTCCTCGTCGAGCAGGCTCAGGGTGACCCCGGACGAGGCGCTTTTGCGCTCGAGCTTCACCGGCAGCAAAATCAACGGCGCGGAATAGGTTTTCGGGTCGTCGACGCTTTTCTTCCACTTCAGGAAGCCGATGGCCAGGAACAGCGTGTTGGCACCGCCTTCCTCGATATCGCTGCGGGCCTTGCGGAACAGGTCGATCAGCGTGGCTTCCAGCTTGACCTTCTCCAGACTGGCCAGGACTTCGCCGCGCGCCAGCGCCTGACGGGCCACCTCGTCGACCAGGCTTTCATTGTTCTGCTGCTCATACAAGGCCTCATCGCGGCCGCTGCTTTTCAAATCGGGGACGGCCACCACGCGAATGCGCTGGCCGCTGGAGAGCAGGTCTTCCAGGGCCGCCGGATCGGGACATAGCAGGCGCACGCCTTTGGCGCTGTCCGGCAAATGCAGCAGACGATTCCGGGTGGTCAGATCGAGCAGTTTGCGTTGCCACAGGGTAAGTTTTCCGGCCGGCCCCGAGGCGTCTTCATTGATCTCGACATCGAACCCCGGCAGCGACGGCGCTTCTTCCAGCCCTTCCGCCACGGGCGGTGCTTCCTCGGCGCCATCGACTGGAACAACCGCTGACACCAGCGCCATCGGACGAATCTTCTGCATTCGTGCGCGGTGCACGTCGATGGCCATGATGAACTGCTCATCGTCGAGTTCCCGCTCGGCGGCGGCCACCGCCCGGGAAAAACTCGGCGCGGGTGCCTGGGTCGCGAGGGTCGTCTCGAAGACCAGCATTTCTTTCAGGTCGAGACGCTTGCGCACGGCCGATGCTTCATCGGTCAGCAACTGGGAAAATTCCTGAGGCTGCAACCAGACGCCGGCGAATGCGTGACCCTTGGTCATGACCAGCAACGCATTCAACCCGGCCTGCTCCAGCGCTGCCGCGAACAGCAACGCGGTGTCGAGGCAGGTCGCGACGCCGTTTTCCAGCACCACGCTCGGTGGCCTGATCTTCTGGCCCTGCTGCTCGAAACTGGCGGGTGGCAACGCATAGCTCAGTTGAAAGCTGCACACCCCCGACCAGATGGCGGAAGCCAGTTCCCAGGTGCGCGTGCGGGATTTGCTTTCGTAGCCGTCGATGCCGTCTTTCTTGCCGGCACGGCGCAGGACTTGCGAGGCGGCTTTAAGCACCCGGTCTACTGCGGGGTCATTGGGCATGCAGAACGCGGCGAGCAGTTCCGGCATCGCGCTCAACCCGCCCCATTCAGTGCGGGCCAGGAGTTCGGTGGGGAAGCGCTGCTCGACGAGCACCGCCTCGCCCCGGGACACGCGCAACACCACGTCGGCGTTCAGGCTTTCGGTCAGACCGGACAGGTAACCGGCGTTGAGCTTGATGTCGCGATCAGGGATGCTGAGGCGATCACCGGGATGGATGCGATCAATATTCCAGCTTCGGCTTTCAACGAACTCCGGGTCGGTGCTCAGGGTCAGCACCAGGTCTTCGAGGGTGGTTTCTTCCTGGTTCCAGAGGCTCAATTCACGCACGAGGGGAACAGCATTCTGGTGGGAGGCGAAGCCGATCTTGCGGGCGATCAGCGCGTCAATCTTGATGTTCATTCACAGGATCCTGAAGCTACGAGCGCTGGCCCCATGAGGGGCGCGCCAAATGGCGCCTATAGTCCATGAGTAATCGACGCTTGTGAATGTGTTTATCGGTCAATCAGCCCGCCGGGCATTTTGCAGGGACGCCGCCGCAGCGGTCCGCCACGCCCCGGCTTGCGGCTCGCGCGAGGGCTTCACTGCCTGCGCGAGCCCTTGCTGCCGGCCCGGGAGATGTCCCCCCAGCGGCGCACCAGGTAGTTGTGTTCATCCATGACCGCATTCCACACCGCGATGTGGCCCATGCGCTGCTCGTAGGAGCCGCCATCGCGCACTTCGCCGATGTCGATCAGCGGCAGGCCGTCGCTGCCCATGAGTTGTTCCCGGGCGGGCAGTCCGGCGTACCAGTAATCCCACTCGGCCGCGCTCAGGTGTTCGCGGCTGCGGGCCGGGTTGCCGATGTAATAACCCTGGCGGGCCATCACCGCCCCGGGCCAGCCGGACAGCCACCAGTTGAGGTAGGCGTAGGCCGCATCGAGTACCGGGCCCTTGGCATGGCGCGACAGGGACAACCCGCCGAACCAGCCGCGATAGCCCTCGCGCGGCACGGCGACGCGGTATTTCACGCCGGCCCGATGCAAGCGCACCAGGGTCGGCGACCATAAGCTCTGGATGTCGATTGTCGGATGCAACATCAGCTCCGCCGCTTCTTCATCGTCTGACCAGAACGCGCCGAACATGCCCTGCCCCTGCTTGCGCACGAGGATGTCGGCCAGCACGTCGATCTCTTCGATGCTCAGGTTGCCGATGTCGCGGAACTGCGCCAGCCCTGCGCCTTGCACGGCGAGCGCGGCGTCGAGTGCGCCGATGGCCGCGTCACTTTGCAGGGCCACCCGCCCGCACCAGGCCGGATCGACCAGCCAGCCCCAGCTCTCGTCCGCCGAGCTGAAGCCGGCGGGAAGGCGCTCGGGACGATAGGCGAAACTGTCGGCGTTGTGGGTCAGTGGCAACATGCTGATGCGCTCACTCACCGCGCTGCCGAGGCTGCCGTCGTGCTGCACAAAAAGGCGCTCGCTGGGCACGCTGCCGCTGCCGAGGCGGTCACTGGCCGACAGCCTGCCGCGTTTGGGCAGGTCGTTGATTTCGTGCCACAGGGCAACACGGCGGGTGTCGATGGGCTGAATGGCGCGGGCGGGCCAGACGAAATCCACGTTGTGGAACCACTGGTCATAGAGGTCGTAACTGTCGGGCTGCATGACCGCGATGCGCTGGGCGGTCTGCACGTCATGCACCTGATAAACCAGCTTGATACCGAGGTCTTCTTCGGCGCGAACCCGCAGGGATTCAAGCAGCGTCACCGAAGTGCCCAGTACCCTCAGCGTCACGGTCATGCCAGCGCTTCCCGGGGCGCCGGCGCCAGGCGTTCGCTGAACACCTCGAACGAGCGGCGCAGCAGCGCGGTGTCCAGCCCGCGCACGATGAATACCAGCCGCGAACGATGGTCGTCGCCCGGCCATGAAGGCAGGTGCACCGGCGCGTGCAGGCAATGCTGCACGCCATGAATGACGACGGGGGCGTGGCTGTTGTTCACGTTGAGCAGTCCTTTGACGCGCAGGATTCGTTCGCCGTGGCATCTTAGCAGCATGGACAGCCAGACCCCGAAGGCGACCCAGTCCAGCGGGCGTTCAAAGGTCAGGCAGCAGACCTGCGCCTCGCCGTGGCGGGCGGCTGTCGAGCGCACGCCCATTAATTGCCAGCGCGCGACCTCCTGGGCGGGATCACTGCTGTGCAGCCCGTCACCGAGCAGCAGTTGATCGCCGCTCTCAATGGCATCCGTGGTCAGCACCGGTGCGGGATTGATCGACTGCAAACGCCGCTGCAACGCTTTCAGCGCGTCTTCGTCGGCGACGTCGGTCTTGCTGATCAGCAGCCGGTCGGCGGCCGCGACTTGGGCCATCCATTCCGGGTGAAGGCGTTCCTGCAGCGCGGCATGGCTGGCGTCGACCACGGTCACCACAAGCCCGATACGCACACGGCCGCGCAGGTGCGGGTCATTGTTGATCGTCGCCAGAATGGGCGCAGGGTCGGCCAGGCCCGTGGTTTCCAGGAGGATGCGTCGAAACGCCGGCACTTCGCCCCGTGCGCGGCGCTGGAGCAAGTCGGTCAGCGCGTCGCGCAATTCGCCGCGAACGGAGCAACAGACGCAGCCGCTGGGCAGCAGGACGGTGTCCGGCGCCACCTCTTCCACCAGCAGGTGATCAATGCCGACGTCACCGAACTCATTGATCAGCAGCGCCGTGTCGCCGAGGGTTTCGCCCTGCAGCAGGCGCTTGAGCAAGGTGGTCTTGCCGCTGCCGAGAAAACCGGTGATGACGTTCAGCGCGATGCTCATGGGTGCTGCTCCAGGTGGTCCAGCAGTCGTTCATCCAGCGGATCCAGCGGGCGTCCGATCAACTGCTCGGCCCGTTGCCACAATTGATCGAGGCCGCTTGCCAGTTCCTGCTTGCCGGTGGCGCCGAGCAGGAGGTAGGAGACGCCCTGAAAGTCCTCGACCTTCAGGCGGAACGGCGCGACCACCTTGTTGATCGCGGCAATCCGGCGCAGGCGTTCGCGGCGACGGGGCAGTTCGTCGCCCAGCGGGTCGCTCCAGTGCACGTCTTCGCCCAGCAGGCCGCAGAGTCCACACATGATTATTCGCTCCTGTTTTATTCGCGGCTCTGTTCTTTGTACTTGGGCATCACGGCATCACATCACCGGAATTCGGCCCCAGGGTCTGGCCGACGAACAGATTGCCGCCGGGCTCGCTGGCGAGCAGCACCGCGACGGGCGCAACTTCTTCCGCCAGACCAAAGCGCCCCAAGGGCAGCTCGGCCGCCTTGGCGGTTTTCCAGGCGCTGCTGATGCCTGCCACCAGCGGTGTTTCAATTGGCCCGGGCGCAATGGCGTTGACCAGCACGTTGTCCTTGGCCACTTCCAGGGCAAGGGATTTGCTGAAGCCAATTACCCCGGCCTTGGCCGCGGCGTAGTGGGTCAGCTCGGCGCCACCCTTGATGCCCAACTGTGACGCGACGTTGATGATGCGTCCCCAGCGCTGCGCCAGCATGTGCGGCAAGGCGCGCTGACTGGCGATGAACACGCTGGTCAGGTCCACGCGCAGCATGTCGTTCCACATCTCCAGGGTCAGGTCGACACAGCGCGCCTGGGTCAGCATCCCGGCGTTGTTGACCAGAATATCGATGCCGCCAAAGTGCTCGACGCAGGTATCGACACCGGCCTGCGCGCCCTCGACGGTGCCGACATCGGCGACGCTTTCGACCACCTCGACGCCCAACTCGCGGCAGTGCCGGGCGGTGTTCGCCAGGGTGACGGCGTCGCGGTCGGCCAGGACCAGCCGCGCGCCCTGCTCGGCGAACGCGCGGGCGATGGCAGCACCGATCCCGCTGCCGGCGCCCGTGATCACAGCGCGCTTGTTTTTCAGTTGCATGGTGTTTCCTCTTTCAGTCCAGCGCCTGTAGCGCGATCAACAGCGGATCAGCGCTGCGCCCTACTCCGGCCACCGCACGGTCAGGCCGCCATCGATGACGATGCTTTGCCCGGTGAGATAACTGGACTCCTCGCTGCACAGGAATCGCACCAGCGAAGCGACTTCATCGGCCCGGCCGACACGGCCTAGCGGGATGGCACGGGCCGCTTTGGCAAGGCCCTCCGGCCCCAGTGAATTTTTGCTGTCCAGCGATTGCGGCGTTTCGATCAAACCCGGAATCACCGCGTTGCAGCGAATCCCCCGGGGCGCCAGTTCCACCGCCAGCGAACGGCACAGCCCCGGCACCCCGGCTTTGGCCGCAGCGTAGTGGGCGTGGTCCTGCCAGCCATAGACGCCCCCGGCAATCGACGAAATCGCCACCATCGAGCCGCCCTCGCCCATGTGCCGAGCCGCTGCGCGAAAGGTGCGCATCACGCCGGTGAGATCGACATCGAGCATCTCGTTCCAGCGCGCGTCGGTCATCTCCAGCAACGGCGCGCGGCGCAGCAGTCCGGCATTGGCGACGGCGTAATCGATGCGGCCGAAGCGGCTGATGGCCTGCTCGGCCAGCGCATCAACCGAGGCCGTTTGAGTGACGTCCAGCTCCGCCATCAGGCATTCGCCACCCGCTTCCGCGACCAGCCGCGCAGTAATCTCCGGGTCATGGGGGTCGGCCGGGTAATAGCCGCCCACCACCGCGACGCCCTTGTGCGCGAAAGCCACCGCCAGGGCTTGGCCGATCCCGCTGGCGGCCCCGGTAATCAACGCTACTCTGCGAATCATGTTCAGTTCCTTATTGGACGGTTTCTATCGGACGGTTGCTATCGGACGGCTGCTATTGGACGGTTTCTGGGCGCACGTGGCGGGCGGCGAACATCAACACGCCGGACAGAAAGCACGGCACGGCACCGAAATACAGCGCCGAGGTCTGCCAGTCGCCGCCGGCACTCAGGACCGAGGTCGCGCCAAAACCGGCGACCACGGCGCCAATCGGGCCCATGGCGTGGATGATCGCGCCGCCGGTGGCGCGGATGCTGGTCGGGAAGCTTTCGCTGATGAAAAACAGGGCGGCGGAATACGGACCGATCAGGAAGAACAGCCCGAGGCTGTACAGACCGACCACCGTGGGCATGTTGCTGGGGCCGAAGAGCATGCCGGTGAACGACAGACCGCCGAGCATCCAGCCCAGGCCGATGACGTTGCGCCGGCCGATCTTGTCGCCCATCCAGCCGTGGCTGAGGTAGCCGCAGTAGCCCACCAGGTTCGACAGCACCAGGATGATCAGCGAGTTCTCGAAGGAGATGTGGTGAACGCTGACGATGACCGAGGTGCCCAGCACGCTGAACACCTGAATCGCCGCCCAGTTGAGCAGGATCGCCGCGCCGATCACCAGGGTCGCCCGGCGCGAGGTGCCACGGAACGCTGCGCCGATGCCGGCGGTGCGATGCTCTTCGTAATCCACGCCGTAGGTCATTGCCACTTGTTTGGCCTGCTCGGCGTCGCCGGCCTTGCGCAGCTGGGTGATGCGCTGGTGAATCTGGAACTGCGGGCTTTCCTTGAGCTTGCGCGCCATGAACGCAATTACCAGCGCAGGGATGGCGGCGAAGACGAAGCAGCCCTGCCAGCCGATGATCGGCAGCAGCACAGCGGTCAAACCGGCGGCGATCAGCGCACCGACCGGCCAGCCGCCTTGCACCAGGCTGTAAATGAAGCCACGCCGCTTGGCCAGACGCGGGTCCTCGGAGGCCGCATAAATTTCGCTGAGGTATGTGGCGTTAACGGTTTCTTCGGCATAGCCCAGCCCGCTCAAAGAACGGATCAGGATCAACGGCGATTTGCCCCATGACCCGCCCAGCGCCGTCAGCGCCGAGCAGATCGCGGAACCGGTGACCGTGAAAATGATCCCCATGCGTCGGCCGAGGCGATCCACCAACGGACCGATGGCCAGCGCGATGACCGCCGTGCCGACCGCGGCCCAGGTGGCGATTTCCGCCTGCTCCGCTTCGCCCCACTGAAAGTGCCGGCCGATTTCCGGCAGCAAGGTGCCGAACAGGATGAAGTCGTACACCGCAAAGACCCAGGCGAAGAAGGCGATCCAAGTGGCGTAGCGGACTTCTTCGGAAGTCAGTTGCCGGGGTTTCCAGCCGGTCAGATCAAGCTTGTTGTAAATGGACATGGGTCACGCCTCGGAATGAAGGGGCTATCAGCTGTGGCGCGGGTTACGACGGACGAAGTCGTCGGCGATTTCGTCGAAGGTGACGAACTTGACGCCGGCGTGGCTCTGGATGTGCTCGATCAGACGCTCCAGCATCAGCAGCACTTGCGGGCGCCCGGAGACGTCCGGGTGGATGGTCATGGTGAAGACGGCGTGTTCGTGCTCGCGGTAGACCCAGTCGAACTGATCGCGCCACATCTCTTCCAGATGGCGCGGGTTGACGAAACCGTGGCTGTTGGGCGCCTTTTTGATGAACATCATCGGCGGCAGGTCGTCGAGGTACCAGTTCGCCGGAATCTCCACCAGGTCGGTTTCCTCACCGCGCACCAGCGGTTTCATCCAGGTGTCGGGGTGCTGGGTGTAATCGATCTTGGTCCAGCTGTCGCCCACGCGCACGTAGTACGGATGGAAGTCGTTGTGCATCAGGCTGTGGTCGTACTTGATGCCTTTCTTGAGCAGCAACTCGTTGGTCACCTTGCTGAACTCCCACCACGGCGCGACGTAGCCGGTCGGGCGTTTGCCGGTCATCTGGGTGATCAGCTCGATGGATTTGTCGAGGACGATTTCTTCCTGCTCGGGCGTCATGGCGATCGGGTTTTCGTGGCTGTAGCCGTGGACCCCGATTTCGTGACCGGCGTCGAACACGGCCTTCATCTGCTCGGGAAAGGTCTCCATCGAGTGACCGGGCACGAACCAGGTGGTGCGCAGGCCGTAGCGCTCGAACAGCTTGAGCAGGCGCGGCGCACCAACCTCCCCCGCGAACAGGCCACGGGAAATGTCATCCGGCGAATCCTCGCCACCGTACGAACCCAACCAGCCTGCCACGGCGTCTACGTCGACACCGAAGGCGCACAGAATTTCTTTAGCCATCATCGTTCTCCAGCGGAGTTATCGGATCCTTGGTTTCGGGACGTGCGCAACGCGGCTTCAACGGCCAACGCTGCGCGCAATAAACGTGAGTCTTCACCACTGGGCGCGCTGATCAACAGGCCGGTGGGCAGGCCAAGGGCGTCGCAGCCACTGGGCAGCGACACGCCCGGCATGTCCAGCAGACTGCCCGGCATGGTCAGGCGCAACGTGCCCAGGTTGGTGCGGGTAAACAGGTCGTCGTCGCTCAGCAACGGCGCAAGCGGCGGCGCCACATGGGCCACGCTCGGGGTGATCAGAAAGGCGCCATCGAGTTCGTCGCTCATCTGTTGTTGCAGCCGCTCGCGAGCGCTGTAGAGGTTGATCAAGTGGCTGGCCGGAAATGCCCGCGCCGCTTCAAGCCGGCGTCGTACGCGAGGGTCGAGTTGCGCGGCCGCCTCGCTGTCGAGCAAGGGCTGATGCAGGGCGAAAGCTTCTGCCGCGCCGAGCCAGCCTTGCTGCTGAATGAGATCAAGGGCGGCTTGAAACGCCGGCGAAGGACGCACCTCGATCAGCGCGCCCTGGGCCTGCATCGCGCTCACACAGCGCAGCAGGTTGTCCCGCACCGATGGCTCGACGCGGTCGTCCTCAAGAACAGCCTGATCGACCCGGAACCGCTGACCGGCCAACGGGCGCGGCAGCAAAGAGGTCGGTTTTGTGCGACCCCGCAGGATGTCGTCAATGGCGACCGCATCGCGCACGCTGCGGGTCAGCGGGCCGAGGCTGTCGAGGGTGTGCGCGAGGGGGAAGACCCCGTCGCGGCTGTAGCGGCGGCAACTGCTGCGAAAGCCCACCAGGCCGTTGAAGGCGGCCGGAATGCGGATCGAGCCGGCCGTGTCGGTGCCCATGGCGACAGGGACGATCCCTGCTGCTACCGCCACCGCCGAGCCGGACGAAGAGCCACCCGGAATGCGCGGCTGGTCATGCCCGAGGGGATTATGCGGCGTGCCGAAATGGGGATTCAGGCCCAGACCCGAGTAAGCGAATTCACTGAGGTTGGTTTTGCCGACACTGACCATCCCGGCCCGTGACAGCAGGCCGACGCTCTGCGCATCCAGCAGCGCCGGCGCGTATTCACGGCGCAGCGCGGCGCCGGCGGTGGTCGGGCTGCCAGCGAGGTCAAACAAGTCTTTCCAGGCGATGGGCACGCCGTCCAGCGCGCTCGCCGGTTGCCCGGCCTTCCAGCGAGCCGCCGAGGCTTCTGCTTCGCGGCGTGCCCGGGGAGTGGAGAAAGAGATGAACACGTCATCGACGGCGGCAGCCTTCGCCAGCGCTGCGTCCAGGGCCTGCACCGGGTCGTTCGTCCCGTTGGCGAACGCTTCGGCCATTGCCAGCGCATCGGCGAGTGTCGGATCCGGGAAGCGAGCGTCGGACATTTCATCTACCCTTTAATGTACATATTCGGAGAATGTACATTTCTTAAAGGCAGAAAGCGTGCCAGAGTCTGAGTACCTTGATTCGCGGAGCGATGATTGCGTGGGCATGCGGGCCAAGAGCCCCGGGCTAGATACCTCGTCCAATTTTAAAGCACGAGGTGGTGCGCAGGACTGTAAGCGTCATCACAGGTATGCCATCAAGGATGGATAGTTATGCAAAGGTACGTTTTAGTGCAGAAAAGTAACAACAGCTCCAATACCGTGCGTTCTGCCGTGGCCCGCAGTGACGCGCTGTCTTGTGCGAGAATCGCCGCCCGCCTTCCGAGAAGTGTATGAAATCGATGTCCGCCGAGGATTCCCGCACTGCGTCCCGCTACGCCACGATCCGACAGGTCCTGCGCGATGCCATCGTCAACGGTGACGTGGTTGAAGGATTGGTGCTGCTCGAAGCGCCGCTGGCAGAGCTGTTCGGCACCAGCCGGGTGCCGGTGCGTCGGGCGCTGGATATGCTCCATGGAGAAGGCCTGATCAGTCGGTTTGATGGGCGCGGTTATCTGGTCAATCCAAACGGCGTCGATGTGCAGCCGGTGCGCCTGGCCCTGACCCACCATCAATTGGGCCTCGATAGCAGTGAAGAGCTGGTGGACACGCGTCCCCTCGGCGAACGGATTTTCGAGGAAATCGGTGCGGCGTTATCGACCTGTATTGCGTTCGGTCATTATCGGCTCGATGAGCAAATTGCCGCCGAGCACTATGGCGTTAGCCGGGCCGTGGTGCGCGAAGCGCTGATGCGTTTGCGTGACCGGGGGCTGGTGGAGAAGGAGCCTTACTCCCAGTGGCTGGCCGGGCCGCTTACCGCTCGGGAAGTGACCGAGGATTACGAGCTGCGGGCGTGCCTGGAGCCCGAGGCGCTGCGTCAGACCGCGCCAAGCTTGAGCCGCGACGACCTGGCCGCCATGCTCGCGCGCGTTGAAGCCGCGCAGAACAATCCGCAGTGCAGCCTGGCAGACATCGAGCGACTGGAAGAAGACCTGCATCACCACTGCCTGGCGGGCATCAGCAACCGCAAGATTGCGACGCTGATCCGCCAGGGCCAGAGCCCGATGATCATCAGCCGGATTTTCTACAGTCAGTTGGGCATCGGCCCCGACGAAGCGATGCTCGCCGAGCATCGGTTGATCCTCGAATTACTGCTGCACGGCGCGTTTGATGCGGCCGCGCTGAACCTCAAGGAACACCTCAACCGTGCCCGTCAGCGGATGCTGCAGCGGCTGAAAGTCCTGTCGGTACTGCCTGAACAACCCGTCCCGGCGTATCTGACCCGACTCAGCTGAAGAAGCGGGAATGTGCAGAGTAGGACCGGCTTCAGCCGGGAAGGCGCCAGCGGCAACACCGCAGAATTGATGGCGCACACACCGGCCTCTTCCCGGCTGAAGCCGGTCCTACCAATCAAAAGCAGCCGACACCGAATCAGCAGCACCCGCCTGAAAATCACTCTGTCACCCACGAGCCACCCAGCGCTGCCTGCAGCTGAACACTGGTGATCAACTGCGTGGCCACCAGATTGAGCAGGGTCTGGCGTTCGTTCAGGCTGGTGGCCTGGGTGGTGGCGACGTCGAGGTAGTCGATGACGCCGGCTTCGTACTGGTCGCGACTCACCGCTGCGGAATCTTCCGCCGACTGCGCGGAATTGCGTCGGGCTTCCAGCTCCGGCTCCAGGGTGCGCAGTTCGACCAGGTAATCCTCGACTTCGCCCAGACCGGTCAACACGGTCTGGCGATAGGTCGCGACTGTGGCGTCGTAGGCATGACGGGCCTGTTCAACGCTGGCACGGGTGGCGCCAAAATCGAGAATCGTGCCGGTCAGGCTCGGGCCGATCGACCAGAAGCGGTTGGGCAGCGAGAACAGGTTGCTCAGGGTGGAACTCTGGTAGCCGCCACTGGCGCTCAGCGTCAGGTCCGGGTAATACGCCGCCGTTGCCACCCCGACCGCGGCATTGGCAGCGGCCATTTGCCGTTCGGCGGCGGCGATGTCCGGGCGACGTTCCAGCAAGCGACTGGGCACACCCAACGGCACGCCGGGCACGTGGTACTGCCAGGCCGGGTCTGCGGCGAGGGAGAAGTCCGCCGGCGGTTTGCCCATCAGCAACGCGATGGCGTGCTCGTACTGTGCGCGTTGCCACTGCAAGTCGAGCATCGAGGCCTGGGCGCTCTGCAATTGGGTTTTGCCCGTCGCCAGATCGGCCCGCGACGAGATCTGCTCGTCGTACTTGTTCTGGATGATTTGCAGGTAACGCTCGTAACCGGCAATGGTCTCGCGGTACAGCGCGATACGCCGGTCCAGCAGGCGCAGCTGGAAGTAATCCTGCGCCAGGGACGATTGCGCGCTGAGAGTGGCGTTGGCCAGATCGGCCGCGCTGGCCTGTGCACTGGCGCGGTCCTGTTCGTTGGTGCGGCGCAGTCTGCCCCAGATGTCAGCCTCCCAACTCAGGTCCAGGGTGGCCGAATGCACCTTGCTCACACCCCCTGCCCCGCTGGACGACGAGCCGCTGGCGGACTCGCTGCGGCTGCTCGCCCCGGTGCCGGTCAACGTCGGAAATTCTTCGGCGCGGGACTGACGCACCAGCGCCAGGGCCTGTTGGTATTGCGCGGCGTAGACCGCGACGTTCTGGTTATTGAGCTGCACCTGGGACACCAGCGCATCCAGTTGCGGGTCCTGATAAAGCGCCCACCACGGCCCCTTGGGCAACTCGTCCTGGGGGCTCGCGGCCTTCCAGCCCTGGGCTTCCTTGAAGGTGGCGGAGATCGGCGCACTGGGTTTCTGGTAGTCAGGGCCAACCATGCAGCCCGTCAACAGGGTGCCGGTCAGCAGCAGAGCGATGGACAGACGGGAAGGCAGCAAAGCGTTCATTCATTCAACCTTGTCAGTCAGCCGGGCACGTGAGTGCGGCGGATACGCGTGTGCCAGAAACGCCGCGAAGAACGGCTCAGGCGATCGAGATAGAGGTACACCACCGGGGTGGTAAACAGGGTCAGCAACTGGCTCAGCACCAGGCCGCCGGCAATCGCCACGCCCAGCGGCTTGCGCAGGTCGGCATCGCCGCCGCTGCCGAGGGCCAGTGGCAAGGCGCCGAAAAAGGCGGCCAGCGTGGTCATCATGATGGGCCGGAAGCGCATGCGACAGGCTTCAATGATGGCTTGCTCAGGCGACATCTTGCGGTCGCGCTCGGCCATCAGGGCGAAGTCGATCATCATGATGGCGTTCTTTTTGACGATGCCGATCAGCAACAGAATGCCGATCAGGGCGATGACCGTCAGTTGCATGTTCACCGCCTTGAGCAGCAGCAAGGCGCCGACCCCCGCCGACGGCAAGGTAGACAGAATCGTCAGCGGGTGGATGTAACTTTCGTACAACACGCCCAGCACGATGTACACCGCGAGCAAGGCCGCCCCGATCAACCACGGCATGCTGGCGGCGAGCGCGGCGTAAGCCTGAGCTGTTCCGGCAAAACCGTACTGGATGTCCCGGGGCAAGCCGACCTTGTCGACGGCCGCATTAATGGCCGCCGTGGCCTGTTCCAGAGGGACGCCGTCCTGCAGGTTGAAGGCGATGGTGCTGGTCGCCGATTGACCCTGATGCGCCACGGCCAGCGGCGCATTGTCCGGACTGAACGTAGCAAACGCGGTCAGCGGCACTTGCTGGTTATCGGCGTTGATCACGTACATGCGGTCGAGCATCGTCGCGTCCTGGGTGTACACCGGGTCCAGGCCCATGATGACGTGGTACTGGTTCAACGTTTTGTACAAGGTCGCCACCTGCCGCTGGCTGTAGGCGTTGTTCAGCAGGTTGTCGATGTCGCTGACGCTCACTCCCAGCCGGCTCGCGGCGGCACGGTCGATGTGCAGTTTCATCTCCTGGCCGCCGGTCTGGGAGTCCGAGTCGATACCGGTCAGTTGCGGCAATGCCCGCAGCGCCGCCTCGACCTTCGGTTCCCACACCCGCAGCAGGTCCAGATCATCGGCCTGCAGGCTGAACTGGTAGGTGGCGTTGGCGCTGCGCCCGCCCACACGAATGTCCTCGGCGGGCATCAGAAACACCTGAATCCCCGCCACCTTGTTGTTCGCCCGCGTCAGCCGGTTTGCCACCGCTGCGGCGCTGCTGGTGCGCTGCTTGTAGTCCTTGAGCCGAATGAAGAAGTCGCCGGTGTTGCGCGACCCGGCCCGCCCGCTGCCGGTCGACGACATCACCGCCTCGACGTCGGGATCGGCCGCCAGGTCATGGGCGATCTGCAGCAAATGCGGCTTGAGGGCCTGAAAGGAAATGTTCTGGTCGGCCCGCACGGCGCCCATCAGCACACCCGTGTCCTGGGCCGGGAAAAACCCTTTTGGCACCGTGGCGTAAAGGTAAACGTTGAGCCCCACGGTCAGCAGCAGGCTGAACATGGTCAACAGCCGATGACGCATGACCCAGGCCAAGGCCGTGAGATAGGCGCCCTGCATCCGCGCAATGCCGGCTTCAATCCAGCGATAAAGCCGCGGCTCGCGGGCGTCGTGGGCGGGCTGGCGCAGCAGCAGGACACACAGCACCGGCGTCAGGCTCAGGGACACCAGCATCGACAAGCCCAGCGCAATGCTCAAGGTCACCGCGAACTCCCGGAACAGCCGCCCGACAATGCTGCCCATCAGCAGGATCGGAATGAACACCGCGATCAGCGACAGGGTCATGGACAGCACCGTGAAGCCGACTTCGCGGGTGCCCATCAGCGCCGCACGCAGCGGACGCATGCCTTGCTCCTGATAGCGGGCGATGTTTTCCAGCACCACGATCGCGTCGTCCACCACAAAACCGGTGCAAATGATCAGCGCCATCAGCGACAGGTTGTCGAGGCTATAACCCAGCAGGTACATGATCGAGCAGGTGCCAATCAGCGACACCGGCAGCACCACCGCAGGAATCAGCGTCGCGCGCAGGTTACGCAAAAACACGAAGACCACGGCAATCACCAGCAAGGTGGCGATCAGCAGGGTTTCTTCGGTGTCATGCAGGGACGAACGCACGGTCGGGCCACGGTCGATGACGCTGATCAGCTGCACGTCACCGGGAATTTCCCGCTGCAATTCGGGCATCAGCGCCTTGATGCTGTCGATGGTCTTGAGCATGTTGGCGCCGGCCTGGCGGGTCACGCCCAGGGTCACCGAGGGCTGGCCGTTGTAATAGCCGCCGACGAAGGTGTCTTCCACCGAATCGTAGACGTTGGCGACATCGCGCAACCGCACCGCAGCGCCATTCTGATAGGTGGTGACCAGGTCCTGGTAATCGGCGGCCTTGTCGATCTGGTCATTGCCGTCGATGACCCAGCTCTGCCCCTCGCCCTGGAGAATACCCTTGGGCTTGGCCTTGGTGGCGTCGTTGATGGTCTGCCGCACGGCCTCCAGGGAAATGCCGGCGTGGTTGAGCAGGTTGGGCTGAACGTCGATGCGCACGGCCGGCAAGGCGCCGCCCCGCACCGACACCTCGCCCACGCCGTTCACCTGGGCGATCTTCTGCTGCAACTTGCTGTAGGCCAGGTCGTAGAGCTCGCCGGGGCTGCGTGTCGATGAGGTCAGCGCCAGCATCAATACCGGCGCCTCGGACGGATTGGCTTTGCGGTACGTGGGCAGCGACGGCATCGAACTGGGCAGCAAGCTGCGCGCGGCGTTGATGCCGGCCTGCACATCCCGGGCGGCGCCATTGATGTCGCGATCCAGTTCGAACTGCAGAATCAACGTGGTCGATCCCTGGCTGCTGGTGGACGTCATCTCGGTGATGCCGGCGATCTGCCCGAGACTGCGCTCCAGCGGCGTGGCCACCGTGGCGGCCATGGTTTCCGGGCTGGCACCGGGCAGCGAGGCGCTGACCATGATCGTCGGGAAATCCACCTGGGGCAGCGGCGCCACCGGCAACAGCGTGTAACCGAGAATGCCGGCCAGGGTGATGCTCAGGCTCAGCAACAGCGTCGCCACCGGACGGCGGATAAACAGCCGAGACAGATTCATGGCCGCGTACTGCTCTGATCGCCATTCCGGGTGCTGCCCCGATTGCTGCCCCGCGTGAAGCGTGCCCTGGCCCGCTCGGACAGGCGATCAAACATCAGGTAGATCACCGGTGTGGTGAACAGCGTCAGCACTTGGCTGAGCAACAGCCCGCCGACGATCACCAGCCCCAGCGGCCGACGCAGTTCCGCCCCGGCCCCCGTGGCGAGCATCAGCGGCAACGCGCCGAACAGCGCCGCCAGCGTGGTCATTAGAATCGGCCGCAAGCGCAGCAGCGCGGCCCGGTGAATGGCGTCCCGGGCGTTGAGGCGCTGGTGCTGGCGACCCTCCAGGGCGAAGTCGATCATCATGATGGCGTTCTTCTTCACGATCCCGATCAACAGCACCACGCCGATCAGCGCGATCAGGCTGAATTCGGTGCCGGTCAGCAGCAGCGCCAGCAAGGCGCCGATCGCCGCCGAAGGCAGCGTCGAGAGAATCGTCACCGGATGGATGAAGCTCTCGTACAGCATGCCCAGCACGATGTACATGGTGACCAGCGCCGCCAGGATCAGCCACAGCGTGTTGCCCGTGGCGGTCTGAAACGCTTCGGCCGCGCCCTGGTAACGCAGGGTAATGCTGGTCGGCGCATTCAGCTCGGTCATCACCTCGCTGATGGCCTCCTGCGCCTGCTCCAGGGAATAGCCGTCTGCCAGGTTGAACGACACCGTCACGGCCGGGAACTGATCCAGGCGGCTGAGGGACAGCGAACCGGTGCGTTGGCCGACCTTGGCGATGTCCGTCAGGCGCACCATTTGCGCCGCAGTGCCGGTGGTGCTGGTCGAACTGGATGACGTGCTCTGAGTGAAGGTGCTCGAAGACGTGCCCGATGTCGTGCTGGCCGTCGTCGTGGCAGAACCGGTCGCCGCCGCCAGATAGATGTTGTCGAACGCCGCCAGGGATTGCTGGAACTGCCCCGGCACCTGCAGCACCACGCGGTACTGGTTGGACTGGGTGAAAATGGTCGAAATAAGCCGCTGGCCGAAAGCGTTGTACAGCGCGGTATCGACGTCGGAGGCGCTGATGCCGTAGCGCATGGCGGCCGCCCGGTTCAGCTCGACGTACGCCACCAGGCCCTGGTCTTGCAGGTTGTCGACGACGTCGCGCATTTCCGGACGGTGCTGCAATTTCTCGATCAGCCGGGGCGTCAGCGTCGACAGATTCGCGCTCTCCGAGTCGTCGAGGGTGAACTGGTACTGGCTCGGGGTCAGTTGGTCATCGACGGTCAGGTCCTGGGACGACACCAGATGCAGCTGAATGCCGGACACGGCGCTGGCGGATTTCTCAAGCCGGGTGATGACTTGGGTCGCGGTGTCGTCGCGGTCGTCGAAGGGCTTGAGGCCGATCTGCAGGCGGCCGTTGTTCAGCGAATCATTACTGCCGTCGACGCCGATGGTGGACGACACCGACTCCACGGCCGGGTCCTGACGCACCACTTCCACCAACGCCTGCTGACGACGGGCCATCTCGCTGAACGAAACGTCCTGGGAGGCACGGGTGAAGCCCTGAATCAGGCCGGTGTCCTGGGTCGGGAAGAAGCCTTTCGGCACTATCAGGTAGAGAAAGCCGGTGAGCGCCACGGTGCCGACAGCCACCAGCAGCGTGAGACGTTGGTGATCGAGCACCCACACCAGACCCCGGTCATAGCCGTTCAGCACCTTTTGATACTGGCGATCGCCCCAGGCGGCGAAGCGGCCCTTTTCGCCTTCGGGCACATGCCGCAACAGGTGCGCGCAGAGCATCGGCGTCAGGGTCAGTGACACGACCATCGACACCAGAATCGCCACCGCCAGGGTGATGGCGAACTCGCGGAACAGCCGACCCACCACGTCGCCCATGAACAGCAGCGGGATCAGTACGGCAATCAGCGAGAAGGTCAGGGAAATGATGGTGAAGCCGATTTCCTGGGAGCCTTTCAGCGCCGCCGCCATGGGCTCTTCGCCCTCCTCCAGGTGCCGGGAAATGTTCTCCACCACCACAATCGCGTCGTCGATGACGAAACCGGTGGCGATGGTCAGCGCCATCAGCGTCAGGTTGTTCACGCTGAAGCCGGCCAGGTACATGATGCCGAAGGTGCCGATCAGCGACAGCGGCACCGCGAGGCTCGGGATCAGCGTGGCGGTGAAGTTGCCGAGGAACGCAAAGGTCACCAGCACCACCAGCCCGATGGACAGCAACAGCTCGATCTGCACGTCCTTGATCGAGGCGCGGATGGTCTGGGTGCGGTCGCTGATGACTGTCAGCTTGACCGAGTCGGGCAAGGCCGTTTGCAGGGTCGCCAGCTTCTGCTTGATGCTGTCGACCACGTCGATGACGTTGGCGCCCGGCTGGCGCTGGACCGCGATGACAATCGCCGGTTGCCCGTTCGCCGTGGCCCCCAGGTACTGATCCTGCGGCGCCTCGGACGTGGTCGCGACATCCTTCAGACGCAGCGCCGCCCCGTTCTCGTAGGCCAGCACCAGCTCGCCGTACTCAACCGCATCGCGCAACTGGTCGTTGGCGTCGATGGTGATGGAGTGGGACGGGCCATCGAAGCCGCCCTTGGAGCCGTTGACGTTGGCGGCATTGACCTTGTCGTAGACGTCTTCCAGGGTCAGGCCGTGGGCCGCCAGGCTGGTGGGGTTCACTTCGATCTTCACGGCGGGCTGCTGACCGCCGGCCAGGCTGACCATGCCGACACCGGAAATCTGCGAGAGCTTGAGCGCCACACGGGTGTTGACCAGATCCTGCACACGGGTCAGCGGCAGGCTGTCCGATGTCGCCGCGAGGGTCAGCACGGCGGTGTCGGCCGGGTTGACCTTCTTATAGGTCGGCGGGTTTGGCAGGTCGGTGGGCAACAGGCTGTCGGCGGCATTGATCGCCGCCTGCACTTCCTGTTCGGCGACATCCAGCGATAAATCCAGGGAGAACTTCAGGGTAATCACCGACGCCCCGGCCGAACTGGTCGAGTACATTTGCGCCAGCCCCGACATTTGCCCCAACTGGCGCTCCAGCGGCGCAGTCACCGCCGAGGCCAGCACGCTGGAGCTGGCGCCGGGGTACAGCGTGGTGACCTGGATAGTCGGGTAGTCCACTTCCGGCAGCGCTGAGGTCGACAGCAGGCGATACGCGAAAATACCGGCCAGCATCACCGCGAGCATCAGCAGCACCGTTGCCACCGGGCGCTGGATAAACAGTCTTGAGGGATTCATGGGGCAGCGTTGCCGGCAGCCGGCTGCGTGGCGCTGGCAGGGGTTCTGGATGCGGCGAGATCCGCGCCGGCCGGTTTGTCCGCCTCAATGGTCACCGTGCTGCCGTCACGCAAATGATCGATACCTCGGGTGACGACCTGATCGCCCTTGTCCACGCCTTGGCTGATCACCGTTTGCTCGCCGAAGACCGGGCCGACCTTGACGCTGCGGCGGGCGACCTTGCCGTCTTTCACCACATACAGAAACTCGCCGTCGCTGCTCAATTGCACGGCGGCCGACGGCACCACCACGGCGTTGTGCAGGGTGTCGGTGGTCAGCTTCACGTTGACGAACTGGTTGGGGTAGAGCTTCTCGGCGGGGTTATCGAACAGCGCCTTCAGTTTGATGCTGCCGGTGGTGGTGTCGATTTCGTTGCTGATGAATTTCAGCGCGCCGTTGGCCAGCGGCGTGTTGCCCAACTGATCGAGGGCCTGCACGCTCAACGGCTCGCCCTTGCGGACCTTGGGCAGCAGGGTCGCCAATTGCGCCTGGGGCAGGCTGAAGGTCACGGCGATCGGGTTGGTCTGGGTCACGGTGACGATGCCGGTGGTGCTGCTGGACGACACGATGTTGCCCGGATCCACCAGCCGCAGGCCGACGTAGCCATCAATCGGCGAGACGATTTTCGCGTACAGCAGATTGAGTTTCGCCGCGTCGATCTGCCCCTGATCCGCCTTCACCGCGCCGGCGTACTGGCCGACGGTGGCGATCTGCGTGTCCAGGTCCTGCTTGGCGAGGGAGTCCTTGGCGAACAGCCGCTTATAGCGTTCGGCGGTCAGTTGCGCGCTTTTCAGCAGCGCCTGATTCTGGGCCATGTCGCCCAGGTATTGGTCCAGGGTGGCCTGGTAGGCACGGGGGTCGATCTGCGCCAGCAACTGGCCCTTCTTGACGTACTGGCCCTCGGTGAAATACACGGCCATCAGCTCACCGTCGACCCGACTGGTCACGGTGACCGAGTAGTTGGGGACGACCGTGCCAAGCGCCTGCTGAATCACTGGAACATCCGCCGTACCGGCCGTGCCCACTGCGACGCTGACCGCTGCGTTGGGGTCCGGCATGCCCGGCCCACCGTGGCGACCACCGGGTCCGGCGGAAACAGTCGCGCCAGCATCGGTCGACGGCGTCGGGTTGGAGGTGTGCCGGTAGTAGACATAAACAGCCCCAACGGCTACGGCTATGAGGAGCGCAAGGACAAGGCGCTTTCGTGAGCGGGCTGCCGAATTCTGGGTCATGGTTTACTTCTTTGTGGCCAAGGGACAAAAGTGAAGCCGTCAGCCAGCGCGTTGCCGGGCGGATCGGTACGGCGTGCAAAACGGTGCGCCAGGCAACGTCGATGCGCGCGGCGCGCTGCAGTCGTGCAGCAGGCGCCGCCTGGCCGGCAGGCTGACGTTCGGATTGAGGTGTTTCGAATTGTTGCGACATTTAGCCCTGCGTGATCGGCAGGAACAAGCGACGAGCCCGACCTTTGCAGAGAATTTACATTCGGCGGATGCATCGGACGGGCTTCGCGAGGCCCGCCGCGCTCACTTCGCCAGCATGACCCGATTGCGTCCCTCCTGCTTGCCCTCGTACAAGCGCTGATCCGCCCGGTTCAGCGCATCCCGGAACGTCTCCCCATCATTCAGGATGGCCACCGCAAGGGTCGCCGTAAGGTTCAGGCTCTGCCTGATCTCCCCGCCCTGTTCGCGAATGTGCGTGAGTATCCGCTCGGCGATCAGCCGGGCGTCCTCGAAGCGGGTGTTGGGCATCAACACCAGAAACTCTTCGCCGCCCCAGCGCGCGGCGATGTCCGTGGTGCGTACACACTGGGCGATGACAGCGGCCACCTGCTGCAGCACCACATCGCCCATGTCATGACCGTGCTTGTCGTTGATCTGTTTGAAGTGATCAATGTCGATCAGCACCAGCGCCGTGGGGATCTCCCGCCGCCCCCCGCCTAGCTGACGCAGACGCTGCAGCACCCGCCGCCGGGTATAGAGATTGGTCAGGCTGTCGCGGTGGGCGGAGTGATAAAGGTTCATGTGCATCGACAGGTTGAAGCGCACCGACAACGCCGTGGCGTGCAGCAACAACGCCGTTGCGGTCAATGCGTTGGCTGCGCCAAACAGGTCCTGAACGTTTTCGCTGATGCTGAAGACCGGCACTTTGTTGCGCAGCAGGTACCCGCCCACGGTGACGATGAGCACGGCGGCGCTGAGGCAGCCTCTGCGCACCGGCGAGGAATGAAAGCCGAAGGCAATGATCGGCACAATGCAGAACACGTAGAGGTGGAAGTTGCTGTCCCAGCCGAGCACCCAGGTGGCGATGGCGGCGTGGGCGATGATTTCGATACAGATGAGCATGCCGGCGCAGCGATACAGCCGGCGTTTGATTGCCAGCAGACAGGCGATGTAAGCCGCGACGCTCGCCGCGTTGGTGACCCACATCACGGGCAGGTCCACGATCAGGAACAAACCCAGCAACAGCACGTGAATCGCGAACGCGATTTGCACGATCGGGATGATGTGTTTCCAGTATTCAACGGTGGCTTCCCGAGTGACCTGAGTGCGGTCATCGGCGGTGAGGGTATTCATCAGGCTGTCTCGGGAAAGATTATTACGGTGGTATAGAAGGTAGCCAAGGACAGCGTCCGGGGTGACGCCATATCGCGACTGGGAATAACACTGATTCCAATTTAATCTGCTTGCAGACCTTTGAATTTTCGGCAATTTTGATGCTTAGGCATTTTGCCAGCATTTTATTTTCCGCCTGCATAAAACTAATCAAAAAGTGCGGAGGTCATTGAATTACGCGCAACACGTCTTGCGCTCTGCCAATGACCAAAGGAACTGCCACTATGATTCGCGATGACCGAGTTACACCTGCCGCCTACGACGATCCTGTCTACCGGGGGACTGCTGTTGCCCCCTTGCTCAAACGAATTTCCTGGGGCGCCATTCTGGCCGGTGTGGTACTCGCGCTGGTGGTCTCGCTGATGCTCAGCCTGCTGGGCACCGCCATCGGCAGCGCCAGCATCGATCCGCTGCAAGAAGCCGATCCGCTGGCAGGCATGGGCAAAGGCACCGGCATCTGGCTGGGTGTGAGTATGGTCATTTCCCTGTTCGTCGGGGGCTGGGCCGCCGGCCGGTTGGCCCATCGCGAAGGCGCCTTCCACGGCATTCTGGTCTGGGCCAGCGTTTCGCTGATCAGCGTTTACCTGGTGTCCAGCGCCGTGACCGGCGTCGTGCGTGGCGGTTTGAATCTGGCGGGCAGCGGCCTGTCGGCAGTGGGCAGCGGCATTGCGCAAGTGGCCCCGGCCGTTGGCGGCAAGATCCAGGAGCAGCTGCGCGCCCAAGGCATCGACTTCAATCTGGACGATATCCAGGGCGAAATCGAACAAGCCATGCGCCAGACCGGCAAGCCTGAGCTGGACCCGAACAAGGTCAAGCAGGACGTCGCCACCACCCAGGAAGACGCGAAAAACACCGCACAACGCAGCGCCGAAGCCCCACAACAGGCCGACGAGCAACTGAGCGGCCTGCTCGACCGTCTGAAAGCCAAGGGCGACCAGGCGTGGGACGCTGCTGACCGTCAGGCCTTCGTCAACCTGATCAAGGCCCGTGGCAACAAGACCGACGCCGAAGCCAACCAGATCGTCGATCAGGCCCAGGCCAGCTACCGCCAGGCGTACGCCAAGTACCAGGAGCTGAAAGCCCAGGCAGAGCAGAAAGCCCGTGAAGCGGCTGACGTTGCGGCGAAAAACATTTCCCGCGCCGCCTGGATCCTGCTGATCACCCTGGTGGTTTCTGCCCTCGTGGCAGCCGGTGCCGGTGCAATGGGTCGTCGTACCCAACCGGCTGCGAAGATCGTCGGCGCTGTCTAAGCGTCAGGTTCAAGCCCGCAAATGAAATGGCCCGATCGCAAGATCGGGCCATCTTTGTTTGCGCTGAGGGCGGGTCTACTAACCGCACCGTACGTCTGAAAACGCCGGTTCACGCCTGAGCCAGAATGCACCCCAGCAACCCCGGAAAGCGAATATCCAGCTCCTCGGTGCGCAGCGAATTCATGTGCGTGGTGCCGATGTTGCGCGTGTGCACCAGGCCTGCGTCGCGCAGTACGCGGAAGTGGTGAGACATGCTGGACTTGGGCCGTCCGCCGTCGAGCTCGCCGCAGGTCGCCTCCGCCACCGTGGAAAGACAGCGAACGATTTCGAGGCGTACGGGGTCACTTAATGCGTAAAGCAAACGCTCAAGTGTGAGTTCGGTCGGTAACGGATGTTTGAAGGCGCGCATGCCGCGCATCATAGCGAGGGGTTTCATTCTTCGCCATATTTCGAATACTATCGAACAAGCGAATTCAATCATCAGGAGTATTTCATGTCTGCATTGTTCGAACCCTTCACGCTGAAGGACGTGACCCTGCGTAACCGCATTGCCATCCCTCCAATGTGCCAGTACACGGCAGACGACGGCGTCATCAACGAGTGGCACCACGTTCACCTCGCGAGCATGGCCCGCGGCGGTGCGGGCCTGGTGGTCGTCGAAGCCACTGCCGTCTCCCCTGAAGGCCGCATTACTCCGGGTTGCGCCGGCATCTGGAGCGACGAGCACGCCAAGGCGTTCATTCCTGCGGTGCAAGCGATCAAGGCAGCCGGCTCGGTCCCGGGCATCCAGATCGCCCACGCCGGTCGCAAGGCCAGCGCCAACCGTCCATGGGAAGGTGACGACCACATGGCCGCCGATGATGCCCGTGGCTGGCAGACCATCGCACCCTCGGCCATCGCCTTCGGCGCCAACCTGCCGAAAGTCCCCCAGGAAATGACCCTGGACGACATCGCCCGGGTCAAGCAGGACTTCGTCGACGCTGCACGCCGTGCCCGTGAAGTCGGCTTTGAGTGGATCGAGCTGCACTTCGCCCACGGTTACCTGGGCCAGAGCTTCTTCTCCGAACACTCCAACCAGCGCACCGATGCCTACGGTGGCAGCTTCGACAACCGCAGCCGCTTCCTGCTGGAAACCCTGGCCGCCGTGCGTGAAGTCTGGCCGGAAAACCTGCCCCTGACCGCGCGCTTCGGTGTGATCGAGTACGACGGCCGTGACGAGCAGACCCTCAGCGAATCCATCGAACTGGCGCGCCGCTTCAAGGCCGGCGGTCTTGATCTGCTCAGCGTCAGCGTCGGTTTCACCATCCCGGAAACCAACATCCCGTGGGGCCCGGCCTTCATGGGCCCGATCGCCGAACGCGTACGCCGTGAAGCCGATATCCCGGTGACCTCGGCGTGGGGTTTTGGCGATCCGAAACTGGCTCAGGCCGCCGTGCAGAACGGTCAGCTGGACTTGGTGTCGATCGGCCGGGCGCACCTGGCGGATCCGCATTGGGCTTATTTCGCCGCCAAAGAACTGGGCGTCGACAAAGCCTCGTGGACCCTGCCTGCGCCCTACGCGCACTGGCTGGAACGCTATCGTTAAGCGTCCCGCGTAAAAAAATGCCGCCCTTGAGGCGGCATTTTTATTTGTCGACGGCACTGGTTACTATCCGCTGCCGGCCGCCTGTGGGTGCGCCCTGCCCGATTTGAATTTCCTTCAAGGACCTGCCGATGATCAGAGAGTTGAAAACCTTCGTCTGCGTCGCGCGTCGAGGCACCTTTGCGGCGGCCGGGCGCGAGGTCGGGCTGACCCAGTCGGCGGTGAGCGCGCAGATCAAGAACCTCGAAGACGCTCTGGGCGTCACCCTCTTTGATCGCACCGGCCGCGCCGCCACCCTCAACGCCGCCGGACAACGCGCCGTGGCACTGGCCGAAGAAATGCTGCAGCTGTTCGGGCGCATGGGCAGCCCCGACAGCGCCAATGACTTTCGCGGCGCGCTGCGCATCGGCGCCATCAGCACGGCGCAGACCGGCATCCTGCCGCAAGCCTTGGTGGCGCTGCGCAGCAAGGCGCCGTTCATCGAGGCCAGTCTGGTGCCTGGGGTTTCATTGAACCTGCTCAGTCAGGTGGACGCCGGCGAGCTCGATCTGGCGATCATGATCAAACCGCCGTTCGCCCTGCCCAAAGAGCTGCACGCCGAGGTCCTCGCCAGAGAACCCTTCGTGCTGATCACACCATCCGGCATGCAGGGCGACGACCCTCGGCAGATCCTCTGCGACCACCCTTTCATTCGCTACGATCAGCGCTCGTTCGGCGGCCGCCGGGTCACGCAGTTCCTGCGCGAGCGCAAACTTGAGGTGCGGCAAACCCTGGAGCTCGATGAGCTGGACGCCATCGTCAAGATGGTCCGCGCCGGGTTGGGCGTGGCGCTGGTGCCCATGGCCGGGTTGTGGCTGGAGCATGCGGAGGACGTGCGGATCATCGACCTCGGTGAGCTGACCTTCTTCCGCGAGATCGTGCTGGTGAGCAAATACCTGCAGCGGCACACACCGCTGCTGGAATTGTTCAGAAGCTGCGTTGTGGACGCGCTCCCCCGCGCAGACTGACGCCATTGCCCGTCGTGCAAGTGCGCCTCGGCGGTCACACCTTGAATTTTCCGACCAGCGTCTGCAAGTGCACGCCCAACCGGGCGAGTTCAACACTGAACGCTGCGGTTTGTTCGCTGGCGGCCGATGTCTGCTCGGAGACTTCGCGAACGCTGATCACGCTGCGGTTTATCTCTTCCGCGACGGCGCTTTGCTCTTCAGCGGCAGCGGCAATCTGGTGGTTCATCGACTCGATGGACAGCACCGAGCGGGTGATGCCGCCCAGGGACACCCCGGCGCGCCGGCTCAGTTCGACACTGCTGTCAGTCAGCACGCGGCTGTTTTCAAGGCTCCCCGCCACCTGCTGCGTGCCGCTCTGCAGACCGGTGATCAGTTGCTCGATTTCTTCAGTGGAAGACTGGGTACGCTGGGCCAGGCTGCGCACCTCGTCAGCGACCACCGCAAAGCCCCTTCCCGCCTCGCCCGCCCGCGCAGCCTCGATGGCGGCGTTCAGCGCCAGCAAGTTGGTCTGCTGAGCGACCGACTTGATGACATCGAGGACGCTGCCAATTTTGCCGCTTTCGGTTTTCAGGTCCGCCATGGCCACCGTCGAGTGGCCGACTTCGGCAGCCAGGCGCTCAATTTGATTGATGGCCTGACGCACCACCTCGTCACCGTCGCGGGCCTCGCGGGTGGCGGTGGCCGCGGCCTCGGAAGCGCTTTCCGCGTTGCGTGCAACTTCCTGCACTGTGGCCGCCATCTCGTTCATGGCCGTCGCCACCTGATCGGTCTCGATCTTCTGGCTATTGACGCCCGCACTGGTTTGCTCGGTGATCGCTGACAATTCCTCGGCGGCACTGGCGATCTGCGTCACGCCATTGCGCAGGCCGGCAATCAGTTCGCGCAGGTTGACCGTCATCCGCGCCATGCTGCGTTGCAACATGCCCAGTTCGTCTTTGCGCGACACCACACGGGCATTTGTCAGGTCACCACCGGCCACCTGCTCGGCAGTGCGAAGCGCGTCCATCAAGGGCAGGACAATCAAGCGAGTGATCAGCCAGGCCGCAAGAATGCCGAGGATCAATGCGCCCAGTGTCGCGCCGCCCAACACGTTACGGGCGGCGTCCACATCTTCGCTGCGCAATACGGCCTGATTTTTTGCCAGTGCGTTACTGGCGGCAAACAGGCTGGCAATGTCTTCGTTCAACCCCAACTGAGCGTTGGCGGCTCCCGCTTGAGCCTCGCTGAACTGGCTGACCGTCAGCAAATAAGCGTCGAGGGCCGAGCCGAGGTGTTGCACGGCATCGTTTTGTGCCGCCGGCAGCGCCTGGCCAAGGACAGTGGTGTAGGCGCGAGCGTCACTGATGGCTTTTTTGGCCGGTGCTTCAAGCTCGGGTTTGAGACTGTAGGTGTAGCCGCGCAATTGGAAGCGCGCCTGCTCGACCAAGGCCTGCGCCTTCACCACCGCAGCGGTCTGCGCAGCGTCGCCGTTCGCGGAAATTGCGGCCTCAATCTTCTGCAATTGCTCCACCGCGGCGTCCGCATTGCTGCCGAAAATCCCACGAGAGGCCTCGCGATTCTGCACAGATTGAACGTAGTCGCTGAAGTGCGCGCGGTAGCGCTTGACCGCCTCCGTCGCCGACTGAATATGCGGGATATTCAACGCCGAATCGAAATTGGCGCGGCAGTACGCCAGGTGACTGTCGAGGTTGTCCAGCGCCTTGACCACCACAGCGGCGTGATCTACATCGTAATTGAGCGTGTAGGACAAGCGCGCGATGCGCATGTCACGCGTCAGGTCATTGAGCTTTGAGATGTCGAGAATCCGGTCTCCCCTTTCACTCAGTCCGCCGATCCCGGACCACCCTGCCAACGCTATCAGTAGGGTCAACACCAGCACTGCGCCAAAGCCCAGAGACAGCTTGGATCTGACGCTGATGTTTTCCAGCATCCTGTTCATCGCAGTGAGCATAAGTTTTCCAGTCCGATCCGATCATTAAGAGATGCTGAATCGGTTTATCGGCCGCTGGACAGGTAAGTTGAAGTGGCTGCAGTGCGGCTGAAACGAAAACGGGCGCCTTTGACAAGCACCCGAGGGGCACGCCCGGATTATTTGGCGAACAACTGACTCATGTCCTTGAACGCCTTGAATTCCAGCGCGTTGCCGCACGGATCGAACAGGAACATGGTGGCCTGCTCGCCCACCTGGCCCTGGAAGCGGATGTAGGGTTCGATCACAAACTTAGTTTCCCGGGCGCGCAGACGCTCCGCCAGCGCCTCCCATTCTTCCCAGTGCAAGATGATGCCGAAGTGCGGGACCGGTACGTCGTGGCCATCCACCGCGTTGGAATGCACGGATTCCTGGGAAGTGGTCTTCGGGTGCTCATGGATGACCAGTTGATGACCGTAAAAATCGAAATCGACCCATTGCTCGCTGGAGCGGCCTTCGGAAAGACCAAATACGTCGCCGTAGAAGTGGCGCGCGGCGGCGAGATCGTAAACGGGAATGGCGAGATGGAAGGGCGAGAGGCTCATGGGCGATCCTTGGAGCGGGAATGACAGAGCGGATTGTTGACCCTAATCGCACGCCGTAAAAGCGAATTATCCTTCTGCCGAGCCTCAACAATTTTGATCAATCGGGCGCTTGATACCGCTTGAATCATTCCAAAAACGAAGTTTTGGGAAATTTCATACAGGGCCAATGGAACTTTCGTAGTGGCGTTCTGCCCTACATCCGTTCGGGTGATTACTCTCCCCGGTTTTATTGACCTTTCTGGCTATCTCCACCATGAAAAAGCTACTGCTCGCTGCCCTTTGCCTGTCTTCTTTCGCCATGACCGCCAACGCCACGCAGATCTCCGGTGCATTGGGTGCCACCAGCCAAGGTGGCGTCACCGGCCGCGTTGCCCTGGGTTTCGACTGGGACAAGTCCTGGCTGGAAAGCTCCACCGGCAAGCTGACCGGCTATTGGGACCTGGGCTACACCTACTGGGAAGCAGGCAAACAGGCAGGCGCTCGCCACTCGGCGTCCTTTGCCCCAGTGTTCGTTTATGAGTTCGGCAGCGGTCCGGTGAAGCCCTATATCGAAGCCGGTGTGGGCGTTTCGTTGTTTACCGGTTCATCTGCGGGTGACCAGAAGTTCGGTTCCGCTTTCAACTTCGAAGACCGTCTCGGTGCCGGCCTGAAATTCGGCGACACCCAGCGCGTCGGCCTGCGCGTTACCCACTATTCAAACGCAGGAATCAAGGAGCCTAACGACGGGATCGAATCCTATGCGCTGGTCTACAGTCATGCGCTCTAAGGGATGAGGACTTAGCTGCGAGCTCGAGGCTTCAAGCTTCAAGCGCTGTACTTCGTGCTTGGGCCGCATAAGTCGAATGCCAGAGGGCTGCTTTTTGCAGCCCTTTTTTTTGGCGTCTGCCCTGCTCCACTTCCTCACGTCCTCGCCCTCCGCCCTCCTCGCTTAGCACGGTTACATGACTTGCGGGCCGTACACCCAGGACCGATTGTCAGATTCCAGTCAAATAGAGGCCTGTTTTGCGCAGCAAGCCATTCATCTATCCCGCTGGCCGCCGATAGCCCGACTGACACACTGCAATCCTTTCCCTGCAATCGCTTGAAGGCCCTCAAGGCATGACCAAATCCCTGAAATTCAGCCATAAAATCCTGCTGGCGGCGTCGCTGGTGGTGATCGCCGCGTTTACCTTATTCACCCTCTACAACGATTATCTGCAACGCAACGCCATCCGGGATCAGTTAAGGGAAAGTCTGAACCAGATGGGCGAAAGTACGGCCGGCAATATCCAGAACTGGATGTCGGGACGCATCCTGCTGGTGGAAAACGTCGCCGAGGGCGCCGCCGTGTCGTCGCCCGAGGTGTTCAACCGGCTGCTCGGTCAGCCGACGCTGATCTCGACGTTCATGAGCATCTACCTGGGCAGAGCCGATGGTTCATTCGTGACGCAACCGCCTGATGACATGCCCGGCGATTACGACCCGCGCACCCGCCCGTGGTACACCGATGCACTTAAGGCCGGCAAGACCACCTTGACCGAGCCCTATCTGGACGCCGTGACCAAAGGCCTGATCGTGACCATCGCCACGCCGGTGAAAGGCCCTTCCGGCGTCGCCGGCGTTGCGGGCGGCGACCTGAGTCTGGAAGTGCTGGTGAAGATGATCAGCGCGCTGCGCCTGCAGAACGACGGCCATGCCTTTCTGGTCGACGCCAACGGCCGCATTCTCGTGCATCCGGACACCTCGCTGGTGATGAAAACCCTGGCCGAGGTCTACCCGAACGCTACGCCGCGCCTGTCCGAAGACGTCAGCGAAAGCGAGCACGCCGGCAAGACCGAAGTCGTCACCTTTGCTCACGTTGACGGTCTGCCGTCGGTCAACTGGTACGTCGGCATCGCGGTGGACAAGGCCCAGGCCTACGCCGCACTGGGCGATTTCCGTAACTCGGCGATCGTCGCCACGATCATCGCGGTGGTGCTGATCATTGCGCTGCTGGGCGTGTTGCTCAGCGTGCTGATGCGTCCGCTGAACACCATGGGCCGCGCCATGCACGACATCGCGGCAGGCGAAGGCGATCTCACCAAGCGCCTGGAGATCCTCAGCCAGGACGAATTCGGCTACCTGGGCAACGGCTTCAACCTGTTCGTGGAGCGGATCCATGACTCCATGCGCGAAGTGGCCTCCTCCACCGTGCAGCTCAACGAAGTCGCGCTGCGCGTGGTCAGCGCGTCGAACTCCTCGATGCTGAACTCCGATCAGCAGGCCAACCGCACCAGCAGTGTGGCGGCAGCCATCAACGAGCTGGGCGCTGCGGCGCAGGAGATCGCACAGAACGCCGCCATGGCGTCCGGGCATTCCAGCGATGCGCGCAATATGGCGTCCAGTGGTCAGGCCGTGGTCGGTCAGAACATTCAGGCGATGAACCGTTTGTCGACGCGCATCAGCGGCGCCAGCGAGCAGATCGAGCAGCTGAACACCAAGACCGCCAACATCGGGCAGATTCTGGAAGTCATCACCGGGATCTCCCAGCAGACCAATCTGCTGGCCCTCAACGCTGCCATCGAAGCAGCACGCGCCGGGGAAGCCGGGCGCGGGTTTGCCGTGGTCGCTGACGAGGTCCGCAGCCTGGCCCATCGCACCCAGGAGTCGGCCAGTCAGGTGCAGAAAATGATCGAGGAGCTGCAGCACGGCGCCCGTGAAGCGGTGGCGATCATGAATGACAGCCAGCGCGAGAGCCATGAAAGCGTCAGCATCGCCAATCAGGCCGGCACCAGCCTGGAAAGCGTGACCGTGCGTATTGGCGAGATCGACGCGATGAACCAGTCGGTCGCCACCGCCACCGAGGAGCAGACTTCGGTGGTCGAGGCGATCAACGTCGACATCACCGAGATCAACACACTGAACCAGGAAGGCGTGGAAAACCTGCAGGCCACGTTGCGCGCCTGTTCCGACCTGGAACGTCAGTCGGTGCGTTTGACGCAGCTGGTGGGCAGTTTCCGGATCTGAGGCAAGACGGAGCGCTGTTCATCGCAAACCTGACGCTTGATCGGTCAGTCCTTGCGAAAACGGCGCTCCGACGAAATGATGGCACTAAGACATCACCGATGATGTCATAGTCCGGTAACCCATCTCTTTGGTGCAACATGCTTTCCTTTGTCCTCGATCGACCTGGCCCCCATGACGCGCAACTTCTCGCCGAGGTCGATCGCACCATCGCATCGCGTTTTCGCAGCCTGCGTTTCAGCACTGAGCTGGAACAGCGCTACGAGGCCGAAACGCTTGAGCAACGCCGCCAGTTTCTGTCCGCCGTGGGCATCGGCGGCATCCTCATCTACAACCTGTTCATGGTCAGCGACTGGCTCAGCCTGAACGACATGTTTACCTACGTGGCGCTGGGCCGTGTCTGCCTGATGACGCCGATCTTTATGATTCTGCTGATCATCGCGCGGCGCGCCAGCACCCGACGCATTGTGGAAGCGACGGCAGCCATCGGCACCGTGACGTGTTCGGTGATGCCGCTGATAGCGATGATCTACAGCGAAAGTCCGTTCCGCTTGCACTATCAGCTGGGGATGCTGCTGATCATGGTGTATTGCACGGTGATCCAGCAGGTGCCGGTGCGCTGCGCGGCGGTGGCCATGGCCTGCATGCTGGTCATTCAGCTGGTGACCACTTACCTCGCTGAGTTCGCCGACTTTCAGATCTGGCAAGCCAATGCGCTGTTGTTCTTCTCCACCGCGGCGTTGCTGATGATGGCGTCGTGGTTTCTGGAACACGGAAGCCGCCTGAGTTATCTGTTTGCGTTGCGCGGGCAGTTGCTGCGAGCGCAACTGGTGGAACTGGCGCGCATCGATTCGCTGACGCAATTGTTCAACCGGCGTTTTCAGGGCGAGGTGCTGGCCTCCCTGTGGAGCCGCGCAACGCAGACCCCCACGAACGTCGCGGTCATCCTGCTGGACATCGATCACTTCAAATCCTACAACGACAACTACGGGCATCTGCAGGGCGACACCTGCCTGCGGTTGCTGAGTGGCGTGATCCAGCGCACGGCGCAGAAAGCCGACGCCCTGACCTTTCGCTTCGGCGGCGAGGAAATCATGGTGCTGATGACCCACGCCCACCCGGCCCAGGCCAGGGCCCTGGCAGAAAACCTGCGCGCGGCGGTCGCCGCGCTGAACGTGCCTCACCCGGTGCTGGGCGACGGCGCCAGGGTCACCATCAGCCTGGGCGTCGCCATCGCCAGCGCACCTCAGACCAGCGCCGAAGCGCTCATCGCCATGGCCGACAAGGCCCTCTATGCCGCCAAGGGCGAAGGCCGCGACTGCCTGCGCTGCGCCCCCGCTGAAGTGGCCTAGTAGGCCCGCTAACCCATAATAGGACTCGGCTAACGCGAACTTTGCGGGACCGGCTTTAGCCGGGAAGGCGTCAGCATTCACACCGCAGAATCGAGGGTGCCCACACGGGCCTCTTCCCGGCTGAAGCTGGTCCTGCCAAGCGATCTTCATCGCTCGCAGACTCCTCATCTCTCCAAAAGTGCCAGAAAAGCATATCCCTTCAAACGTCAATTACGTGACACCAACAACCACCGAAATGTGCCGATCGTCACAAAACGACGGTTTTCCGACATACGGCGACAACTTTTCCGTTCAGGTGGGTCATACCTGCTGCAGTGCCGATTGGAAATTGGCACGCAGCGTGACCTCAGCCTGTGACCGGAGATAAGTACATGATTTTTAACGTCCAAAATTTTGGCGCCAAGGGAGATGGCGTCTCTGACGACACCGCGGCCATCCAACAAGCGATTGATGCAGCTGCGGCGGCGGGTGGAGGACAAGTCTATGTACCCCCCGGGACCTACATCGTGTCAGGCGGCGAGGAACCATCCGACGGCTGCCTCATGCTCAAGAGCAACGTCTACATGTACGGCGACGGCATGGGCGTCTCCAACATCAAGGTCGCGGACGGTTCGGACACGAAAATCACCGGCGTCATCCGCTCCGCCTACGGCGAAGAGACCCACGACTTCGGGCTGAGCAACCTGACCATCGACGGCAACCGGGACAACACCACCGGCAAGATCGATGGGTGGTTCAACGGCTACATCCCGGGCAAGGAAGGTTACGACTCCAACGTCACCCTCGATGGCGTGGAAATCAAGGACTGCTCCGGTTACGGCTTTGACCCCCACGAACAGACCGTGAACATGGTCATCAAGAACAGCGTGTCCCACGGCAACGGCCTGGACGGCTTTGTCGCTGACTTCCTCAGCGACAGCACCTTCGAAAACAACATCGCCTACGACAACGATCGCCACGGTTTCAACGTGGTCACCAGCAGCCACGATTTCACCCTCAGCAACAACGTCGCCTACGGCAACGGCGGTGGCGGCATCGTCGTGCAGCGCGGCAGCGAGAACATCCCTTCGCCGAACAACATCACCATCACCGGCGGTGAGGTCTATGGCAACGGCGCCGAAGGCGTGCTGATCAAGCTGTCCAGCGAGGTCACCATGACCGGCGTCGACATCCACGACAACGCCAGCGCCGGCGTTCGCATCTACGGCAGCAACAACGTCGACGTCATCAACAACACCCTGAGCAACAACTCACTGGGCGGCGGCGTACCGGAAATCATCATTCAGTCCTACGACGACACCAAGGGCGTTTCCGGCAAGTATTACAACGGCAGTGACAACACCGTTCAGGGCAACACCATCAACGGCAGCGCCCTGTCGACCTATGGCGTGGCCGAGCGCAACGAAGACGGCACCGACCGCAACGCCATCATCGGCAACACCATCACCCATACCACCAAGGGCGACACCCTGGTGTATGGCGATGGCAGCTACGTCAGCGCGACCGTGCCAGTGGTGGCGGTTCAGGGCACCGACGGCAACGACACCCTGCTGGGCAGCGACGCCAACGAGATTTTCTACGCCGGCGCGGGCAATGACACCGTCAACGGCGGTGGCGGCAGCGACATCCTCATCGGCGGCGCCGGGGTCGACAAGCTCACCGGCGGCGCGGGCGCGGACATCTTCCGCTTCACCAGCGAGTCCGACAGCTACCGCACCGCGACCACCAGCTTCGACGACACCATCACCGACTTCGACCCGACCCAGGACAAGATCGACCTCGCCGGCCTGGGCTTCACCGGGCTGGGCAACGGCCGTGGCGGCACCCTGCAGATCAGCTACAGCGCCAGCAACGACCGCACTTACATCAAGGATTACGATGCCGACACCAACGGCAATCGCTTCGAGCTGATCCTCGCCGGGAATCTGGTCAGCGCACTGACCGCCGACAACTTCATCTTCAACCGCACCCTCACCGGCACCACCGGCAACGACTCGCTGCAGGGCACTGACGGGGCAGACACCTTGCTGGGTCTGGCCGGCAACGACAGCCTGGCGGGCGGCGCCGGTGACGATCGTCTCGACGGCGGTGCCGGGCAGGACACCCTGAGTGGCGGCGCTGGCGCTGACACCTTCGTGTTCTCCAGCCGAACCGACAGCTACCGCAACTACAACGCCGGCGGCGCGAATCTCGGCGACGTGATCACCGATTTCGACGTCACCGCCGACAAGATCGACCTCTCCAAGCTGGGCTTCACGGGCCTGGCCGACGGCATGAACAACACCGTGTACGCGGTGCTCAACGACGCCGGCGACAAGACTTACATCAAGTCGCTGACCGCCGATGCCGAAGGCAACCGCTTCGAAGTCGCGCTCGTGGGCAACTACCTCGACAAACTGACCAGCGCCAACTTCGTCTTCGCCACCGCCCCGACGGTGAATCAGGCGCCCGTCGTCGCCAACCCGCTGCTGGACCAGAACGCCACCGAAAACACGCCGTTCAGCTACGTCGTGCCCGGCACCAGCTTTACCGATCCGGACAACGACACCCTCAGCTACAGCGCGACCCTGGCCGACGGCACCGCCCTGCCGACCTGGCTGATTTTCGATGCCGCGACCCGCACCTTTAGTGGCACACCGGGCAACACGGCGTCGGGCACCTACGCGATCAAAATCACCGCGAGCGACGCCAGCAACGCCACCGTCAGCGACAGCTTCACCCTCGCCGTGCAGGACGTGCCAGTGACGCCGGGCGTGATCAACGGCACGCCGGGCAACGACACGCTGACCGGCACCACCGGCAACGACCAGATCTTCGGCGGGGCGGGCAATGACACCCTGAACGGCGGCGACGGCAACGACGTCCTCATCGGTGGCGCCGGTGCCGACAAACTCACCGGCGGTGCGGGGGCGGACGTGTTCCGCTTCACCTCCACCCAGGACAGCTACCGTACGGCGACCACCAGCGCCAGTGACCAGATCCTTGATTTCGATGTCACCGCCGACAAAATCGACGTCTCGGGCCTGGGCTACGGCGGCCTGGGCAACGGCCTCAACGGCACGCTGCAGGTGACCTACAACGCCAGCACCAACCGCACCTACGTCAAGGACAACGTCGCGGACGCCAACGGCAACCGTTTCGAACTGTCCCTGGCGGGTAATCTGGCCGGCAGCCTCAACGCCAGCCACTTCGTCTTCGCCAGCCAGAATGCGCCCGTCAACGTGGCGCCGGTGGTGGTGATTCCGCTGCTGGACCAGAACGCGACGGAAAACTCGCCGTTCACCTACGCGGTCACCAGCAACAGCTTCTCCGACGCCAACAACGACGCGCTGACCTACACCGCGACCCTGGCCGATGGCAGTGCTCTGCCCGACTGGCTCAGCTTTGACAGCACCCGCCTGACCTTCAGCGGCACGCCGACCAGCACCGCCTCCGGCAACTACACGCTGCTGATCAAGGCCACCGACCCGTCGGGCGCGTCAGTCAGTGACAGCTTCGCCCTGGCAGTGGCCGATGCGCCGGCCAGCACCATCACCGGCACCGACAACGGCGAAGCGATCGCTGGCACTGCCGGCGCCGACCTGATCCTCGGCCTGGGCGGCAACGACACCATTCGCGCCGGCGCAGGGCCGGACATCATTGACGGCGGCGCGGGTCGCGACTCGCTGTATGGCGGCGACGGTGCTGACACCTTCCGCTACACCAGCGTCCAGGACAGCTACCGCGACTACAACACCGGCGGTGTCACCGCGACTGACACGATCTACGATTTCACCCACGGCGTGGACAAGATCGACGTCTCCGCCCTGGGCTTCCTCGGCCTGGGCGATGGCAGCAACGGCACGCTGTACCTGAGCCTCAACGCCGCTGGCGACAAAACCTACATCAAATCCAGCGTCCCCGACGCTGACGGTCACCGCTTCGAGATCGCCTTAAGCGGCAACTACATGAACACCCTCACCGCCGACGACTTCGTGTTCGGCTCCCGGGCCGACCAGGACATTCTGTTCCTGCCGACCCTCGGCCAGTCCAACGCACGTCTGCTGCGCATGACCGAAGACGACAGCCAGTCCGGCACCACCATGCTGGTGGACGGTTTGAGCAAATACACTACCTACGACGTGCGCAGCCAGTTCAACGACGCCGACGGCAATGGCATCGACATCGCGGTGGGCGGCAGCACGGTCAACGGCCTGTCGACCTTCGGCCCTGAAGAGCTGAAGCTGTGCTGGTGGCTGACCGACACCGACCAACCGGGCCCGGCCCTGTTGCGCGCCGTGGCCTTGCTGAACGACCAGCTCACCGAGCTGAAGTCGATCGACAACGTGACCATTGGCATCATCTGGGGCCAGGGCGAAGAAGCGGCGCAGGAAATCGCCCGCGCTTCGGACAAGGACGCTGCGGCGGCGGCGTACAAGGCGGCGACCTTGTCGGTGTTTGATTACCTGCACGCGCAGTTCGGTAACTTCAACGTGTACATGATGGAAACAGGTCACTACGACCAGGACGCGGCCCGCGCCCGCGGCTTCTCGGAAGAGAAGATCGCCGGCATCGTCGAAGGTGTCGGCTACGTCCGCGCCACCCAGGAAGCGATCGCCGCCCAGCGTGACGATGTGAAGATTGCGGTGGATTACACCGACCTGCCCCTGCGCCACGAAGTCGACCCGCTGGTCTACCCCGACGACGTCTGGCACTTGCACGAAGAGTCTGCCGAAATCGTCGGTCAGCGTCTGGCCGACTACATCGCCGACGACCTGGGCTTCCACGGTGACCCGAGCGACAACAACAGCGTGCAGGCCATCTTCGACGGCGCACAGAACGAAGGCGGCATGATCTTCGGCACCGACCAGGACGACACCCTGGTGGGCTCGTCCGGCAACGACACGCTGGACGGCGACCTTGGCGCCGACAGCATGACGGGCGGCGACGGCAATGACATTTACATCGTCGACAACGCCTTCGACAGCGTCACCGAAAGCAGCGACTCGCCTTCGCAGATCGACACCGTGCAGGCGTCGGTCAGCTGGACCCTCGGCGCGAACCTGGAAAACCTGGTGCTCACTGGTGTCTCGGCCATCGACGGCAACGGTAACGACCTGCGCAACTTCATCACCGGCAACGCGGCGGCCAACGTGATTGATGGCGCCGGCGGTGCCGACAGCATGAGCGGCGGCAATGGCAACGACACGTACTACGTCGACAACAGCGGCGACAGCGTGATCGAAACCAACGCCGATCGCGTCTCCGGCGGCATCGACAGCGTGCACAGCACCCTGGCGACGTTCACCCTGGGCAGCAACGTCGAAAACCTGTACATCGACAGCCTCGATGCGGCCAACGGCATCGGTAACGCGCTGGACAACGTGCTGTTCGCCGGCATCGGCAACAACGTGCTGGACGGGCGGGACGGTAACGACACCGTGTCTTACGTTGGCGCGCAGGCAGGCATCACCGCCACGCTGTCGACCTCGGCCCAGCAGAACACCGGCGGCTCCGGCCTGGACACGCTGAAGAGCGTCGAGAACCTGATCGGCAGCGCCTTCGCCGACAGCCTGACCGGCAACAGCGGCGCCAACGTGCTCAACGGCGGCGCCGGCGATGACACGCTGATCGGCGGCTCGGGCAACGATCGTTTGATCGGCGGCGCGGGTACCGATTCGCTCACCGGCGGCACCGGGGCCGACACTTACGTGTTCGACTCTGTCGCCGACATGGGTGTCGGTGCGCTGCGCGACGTGATCAGCGGCTTCAAGAGCGCCGAGGGCGACCTGCTCGACTTCAGCGCCCTGGACGCCAATCCGCAAACGCCGGGCATCGACGCGTTTACCTTCATTGGCAGCAACGCCTTTGACAGCAACGACGCCACCGGGCAGATACGTTTTGCCGACGGGATCCTCTACGGCAGCATCAACGCCGACGCCACCCCGGACTTCGAAATCCAGCTGGTCGGCGTCAAGGAGCTGCACGTCACTGACCTCGTTGCCTGATTGATCGCGTAAACACAAAAACGGCCTCCGCAATGGAGGCCGTTTTTTTTGATGGATAGCGCAGCTGCCGGCCCCTTCCCGGCTAAAGCCGGTCCCACTGAAAGCATCCCGTGCATCCAATGTGACTGACTGAAACCCGAACGATGGGATTGCATATCCCCTGTGGGACCGGCTTCAGCCGGGAAGGCGTCAGATGCCACACCCAAAATCCGCTGCGTACTCAATGGCCTCTTCCCGGCTAAAGCCAGTCCCACTAAAAGCATCCCGTGCATCCAGTGTCACTGACTGAAACCCGAACGGTGGGATTGCATATCCCCTGTGGGACCGGCTCTAGCCGGGAAGGCGTCGGATGCCACACCGCAAAATTCACTGCGCACGCACTGGCCTCTTCCCGGCTAAAGCCGGTCCCACTAAAAGCAGGAGTGAGCTTGCTCACGAAGAGGCCGGGACATTCAGTGAATCTTCAGCGGTTGGAACGGCGCCTTCG
>NZ_JASCOY010000041.1:0-47378 GCF_029960075.1 Pseudomonas sp. PS02290 | reverse complement strand
GCTCAAACACCGCAGAACGCGACTTGGGTGCAGGCCGAACGCAGACGACGCGGAGTGGGCCGAGCGGCATGGATGCCGCGAGAGCGCCGTCAGGACATGGATGTCCGTTCGGCGCGGGCCCACGGAGCGTCGTCGGAGTGAGGGTATTCCGACGAAGGAGGAACCCAACCAGGAGCAAGCACCCTTGGTTACTTGGGGTGCTTTTCCAAGTAACTCGCCGAAGGCGAAACCGAGGCCGTTAGGCCGAGCCCAAAACATCAGCGCCGCCGAGTAGCGAGGGATGTACACAATGCAAGAGCCGACTCCGGCTTTTGAAAGCGGCAGCGTCGGCAACGGCAAAAAAACGGCACTGCTCTTGCCGCTTTCCTCCCATCGAGCGGAAATCCCTTGCCGCTTTTCTGTCATCCCCTTGCACCAACATCCCTGAAGCCCGCGAAAAACGGCACTTCCAGCAAGTGGCACGCACCTTGCTATAACTCCTGCACGTACATCTGGTCAGCCCTCAAAGGTCCCGACATGAGCATCAGTTTTGAAAACGCCCTCGGCATCCACGAAAAAGCGCTCAACTTCCGCGCCCAGCGTGCTGAAGTGCTGGCCAACAACATCACCAACGCCGACACCCCCAACTACAAGGCGCGTGACCTAGACTTCTCCAAAGTCCTGGCCGCCCAAAGCGACAAAAGCAACAACGGCCACTTCGCCCTCGACATGACCAACAGCCGTCACATCGAAGCCGAAGGCATGAGCGATGGCGAAGCCAGCCTGCTCTACCGCACCCCGTCGCAGCCGTCGCTCGATCAGAACACCGTCGACTCCCAGGTCGAAAACGCCAACTACGCCGAAAACGCCATCGGTTTTCAGGCCAGCTTCACCTTGCTCAACAGCAAATTCAAAGGGCTGGTTGCAGCCCTGCGCGGAGAGTAATCCATGTCCCTATCCAGTGTTTTCAATATTGCCGGTAGCGGCATGAGTGCCCAGAACACCCGACTCAACACCGTGGCCAGCAACATCGCCAACGCCGAAACCGTGTCCTCCAGCATGGACAAGACCTACCGCGCCCGCCATCCGGTGTTCGCCACGGTCTTCCAGGGCCAGGAATCCGGCGGCAGCGCCTCGCTGTTCGAAGACCAGGGCCAGGCCGGCACCGGCGTACAGGTTTCCGGCATCGTCGAAGACGCCTCCAACCTCGAAGCACGTTACGAGCCAAATCACCCGTCAGCCGACAAGAACGGCTACGTGTATTACCCGAACGTCAACGTCGTCAACGAGATGGCCGACATGATCTCGGCCAGCCGTTCGTTCCAGACCAACGCGGAAATCATGAACACCGCGAAAACAATGATGCAGAAGGTCCTGACCTTGGGTCAGTGATAAAGGGCGAAATCCATGACGGTCTCAAGCACAGACGCTACCTCGACGTTCCTCAAAGGGCTGCAAAGCACGACCCCCGGAACTACAGGCACCAGCACCAAATCCAGCACCGACACCAGCAGCCTCACCGGCTCAAGTTCGCTGGGTAAGGATTCATTCCTGCAATTGCTGGTCACGCAAATGCAGAACCAGAACCCGCTCGATCCTCAGGACAACAGCGAGTTCGTGGCCCAGCTGGCTCAGTTCAGCAGCCTGGAAACCATGCAGAACCTGAGCACCTCGGTCGACTCGATCAGCACCATGTATCAGTCGTCCCAGGCGTTGCAGGCCTCGTCGCTGGTTGGCCGCTCGGTAACCGTGGACGCAGGTTCCACCTACGTCGACACCAGCAAGGCCATGACCGGTTCGGTGGTGCTGCCATCGTCCAGCGCCGACACCACGGTGAAGATCTACGACAGCACCGGTACCAACGTCGTGCGCACCATCGATCTGGGCACTCAGAAGGCTGGCACCACGTCCTTCAGCTGGGATGGCCTGGACGACAGCGGCGCAGCGGTGGCAGCGGGCAATTACAGCTTCGTCGCCAACGGCAATCTGGACGGCACCGCTACTAATCTGAGCACCTATCTGCCGGCGACAGTGAGCAGCGTGACCATGGGCACAACGGGCTCTGACATGACGTTGAACCTTGCCGGCGGCACCCAGGTGGCACTGTCAAAAATCAAGCAAATCGGAATTTAGAGCCGACTAGACGGCGCAGGAGTTAATCATGTCTTTCAATGTTGGTCTTAGTGGGCTCTACGCCGCAAACAAAAGTCTCGACGTTACCGGCAACAACATTGCCAACGTCGCGACCACCGGTTTCAAATCTTCCCGTGCGGAATTTGCTGACCAGTACGCCCAATCGATTCGCGGCACCTCCGGCGGCACCAACACCGGCAGCGGCGTCACCACCGCCGCGGTTTCGCAGCAGTTCACCCAAGGCACGCTGAACACCGGTACCGGCCGCAGCCTGGACCTGGCGATCAACGGCAACGGCTTCTTCATGCTGAGCAACAACGGCGAAAAGCTGTACACCCGTGCCGGCGCATTTCACACCGACTCCGCCGGCTACATCATCAACGAAGCGGGCAATAACCTGCAGGGCTACAGCGTTGACGGTCAGGGCAATGTCTCCACCGGCGTGCTGAGCAACCTGCGTGTCGATTCGTCGAACCTGGCGCCGAAAAGCACCAGCTTGATCACTGTCGCTTCCAACCTGAACTCCTCGTCGACGGTTCCGACGGTTGCGACGTTCTCGCCGTCCGACACCAACAGCTACACCACCACCTACAGCACGCCGCTGTACGACAGTCAGGGTAACGAACACACCCTCGACCAGTATTTTTCGAAGACGGGCACCAATACCTGGACGATGTACAGCCTGGTCGATGGCCGCAGCATCAGCGATCCAAACTCCACTACTGCTGACGCGACCGCAGTGACCTTCGACTCGTCGGGTGGCTTGATCACCAGCGGCACCGGCGCCCCTGATACCACCAATTCGCCAAACGTGAGCGTAGGTACTGACGGCGTCTTCTCGATCAACAACTGGGTACCGGCCGCCAAGACCACCGTCGGCAGCACCACCACCTGGTCAAGCAACGGCGCGTCCGCCAACGCGGGCGGGATCAAGCTCAATATGCTGGCGACCACCCAGACCAACGCGGTCTCGGGTGCAATCACCAAGACCCAGGACGGTTACGCCACCGGCCAGATCACAGCGATGAACATCGACGCCACCGGCAACATGTTCGCGACTTACACCAACGGTCAGTCCAAGGTGATCGGTCAGGTGTCGTTGACCAACTTCGCCAACGTTCAGGGGCTGGCACCCGCGGGCGGCACCAACTGGCGCGAATCGGCCTCGTCGGGCATCCCGGTCACGGGCGCTCCACAGTCGGGTACGCTGGGTTACTTGACCGGGCAGGCGCTGGAAGAATCCAACGTCGACCTGACCGGTGAACTGGTCAACCTGATCAAGGCGCAAAGCAACTACCAGGCGAACGCCAAGACCATTTCGACGCAAAGCACCATCATGCAGACGATCATTCAGATGACCTGATAGCGGTCCCTGGATACGTTCGCTGAAGCCCCTCTCTGAGGGGCTTTTTTTATGCCTTTTTTTTGACTGAAATATCGAGAGCCGTCCCACTCTACAACTGGAAACTTCCTACTTTCGTCTTTGCGAGAATCGAGATCGCTGACAAATAAATGCCATTGAGCGGCGTCGTTTACGCGGTCCGTTCGATTGCATTCCTTTGCCCGCGATCTCGATGCATTGACGAGCGTGTCGTTGAACAACGGCGCAGGGAGTGTTCATGTCATTCAACACAGCGGTTTCAGGGTTGCACGCGGCGCACAAGCGCATGGAAGTGGCCGGCAACAACATTGCCAACGTCCACACGTCCGGTTTCAAATCCTCACGCGCCGAGTTCTCGGCGGTCTATTCCTCATCCATGCTCGGGGGCAGCCGGACGGCCTCGGGTGATGGGGTGCAGGTGGCCAACGTTTCGCAGAACTTTGCGCCCGGCGGCGTCATCACCAGCGAGGGCAGGGCGCTTGATATGCGCATTCAGGGCAACGGTTTTTTTGTCATGAGTGACGCCGGTTCCATCAGTTACGGCCGGTCAGGGGCCTTCATCAAGGATGCACAGAATTTTGTCGTGGACTCCCACGGCAGCCGCTTGCAGGGCTATGGGGTGACAGACGCGGGGGAGGTGATCAGCGGCGTTCGCACGGACCTGAAGATTGACGCTGCCGACATGTCGCCCAAGGCCACCGGCAAGATGGAGCAGACCCTCAACCTGAATGCGGCGTCGCCGTCACTCGGCGCCATCCCGCGCTTCGACCCTGGCGACCCGACCACCTACACGCGGGTAACGGGGCGGATGATTCAGGACGCCGGCGTTCCGCCACAGGATCACGAACTCAAGCAGTACTTCGTCAAGACTGAAGACGACAACTGGACGTCGTACATTCTCGTCGACGGCGTCAATCCGCTGGACCCCACCAACACCGCGCCGCTGGAAATCGGTTTGCAAATCTCTGCGGCGGGGAGGCTCTCGGTCACGGGTTCGACGGCGGCGGTGAAGATGATTTCCGACACCGAGTTGTCCCTGCAGAAGTGGCGTCCGGCGATCAACGTCAACGGCACCTGGACCGCCAGCCCCGCGCCTGCGCCGGGCCCTATCTCACTGCCGCTGCTGGACGGTGGCCTGCCCGTGCTCGACCCGGCCGATCCGCTCATGCCCCGGCCCGTCCCGACCTTCAATCCGGCAGACATCACCACTTACACCAAGGCGTCCACCTACGGCGTGTTCGACAGCCTCGGCATGCGCCACGAGATGACCCAGTACTTTGTCAAAGACGGCAGCAACAGCTGGAAGATGCATACGCTGATCGACGGGCGTAACCCGCAGGACCCGACCAGTACGGCGCCGTCGACGGCAAGCATGCTGTTTGACTCCGGCGGCTCGCTGCAATCGCTGATCGGCAGCCAGTGGCTGACCGCCGCCAACAACACCCTGACCCTCGAAGGCTGGGTGCCGGCCAAACCGCTGGACGGCAACAAACCGGGCGGGCGTTGGGGCGCGAACGGCGCGGTGGGAAATGCCGACGGGATTGTCATGGACTTCAACAAGATCAGTCAGCACAACGCCGCCACGGGCAGCATCAACCCCGTCATCGACGGCCACGCAGCGGGGCAGGCCACCCAGCTGACGATCGACAAGAGCGGCATGCTGATGATCGGGTTCAGCAATGGTCTGCACCGCAACGTCGGCCAGGTCATGCTCGCCAGTTTCGCCAACAATCAGGGGCTGCAGCCGGTCAGCGACACCCGCTGGGTCGAAACCCTGGCCTCCGGCGTCGCCAATTACGACACGCCGGGCGTGGGCACGTTGGGCAGTGTCATCGGCCATTCGCTGGAAGGCTCCAACGTCACGTTGACCAATGAACTGGTGGAGCTGATCCAGGCGCAGACGGCCTATCAAGCCAACTCGAAAACCCTCTCGACGGAGGCGGAACTGATGCAGACCCTGATACGCGCGACTTGATGCGGGATTTAGCGTGAACGCGAAGGTGGGACCGGCTTCAGCCGCGAAGGCAGCGTGTCAGACGGTTGATTCATCACAGGCAAACCGCCTTCGCGAGCAAGCTCGCTCCTGCAGGTCTTGCGTCGAGCAGGGATATCCGGTTGTGCCGAGATCATTGTAGGACCGGCTTTAGCCGGGAAGGCGGCGTGTCAGACGGTTGATTCATCACAGACAAACCGCCTTCGCGAGCAAGCTCACTCCTACAGGATCGGCGTTCGCCGGGATTTCAGCGTCATGCGCATAACCTGTGGGAGTCAGCTTGCTGACGAATGCGGTGGGTCAGACGAGAGGGATGGCACAGACAAACCGCCTTCGCGAGCAAGCTCACTCCCGCAGGTCTTGCGTCGAGCCGGGATATCCGGTTGTGCCGAGATCATTGTGGGACCGGCTTCAGCCGGGAAGGCGGCGTATTAGACGGTTGATTCATCACAGACAAACCGCCTTCGCGAGCAAGCTCACTCCTACAGGATCGGCGTTCGCCGGGATTTCAGCGTCATGCGCATAACCTGTGGGAGTCAGCTTGCTGACGAATGCGGTGGGTCAGACGAGAGGGATGGCACAGACAAACCGCCTTCGCGAGCAGGCTCACTCCCGCAGGTCTTGCGTCGAGCAGGGATATCCGGTTGTGCCGAGATCATTGCAGGACCGGCTTCAGCCGGGAAGGCGGCGTGTCAGACAGTTGATTCATCACAGCTAAACCGCCTTCGCGAGCAAGCTCACTCCTACAGGTCTTGCGTCGAGCAGGGATATCCGGTTGTGCCGAGATCATTGTAGGACCGGCTTCAGCCGGGAAGGCGGCGTGTCAGGCAATCAAGCTGCAGCAGATCAAAACCCGTCAAATCGAACAATCCGACTTCACATACGCGGCGCTGATCCGGGTCCAGCCTTTGCCCGGGCTGGTCTGGGCGCAGACGGTGCGGTGGGCGCCTTGCCAGAGGAAGTAGGGCGCCGGCGCCGCCCACACGGCAAACGAGCAGGCAATCAATGTAAAGAGCAGGGCGATGCGCAGACCCATGACAGTTTTCCGTAGCGACTCAAGCGAATTCATAAAACGCTGCAAGTTTCGCACCCCATGGAGAGTTTTCTGGCGCTCGCTGCCGTCGATGTGCAGGAAACCGGCAGTCCGCTGTCGCGCGGCGGCCCAAACCGGATCCCGGTCCGCCAAATGCCGCCGGAATCATTGAAGAATCAACGCTTTGTATCACCGCTGAAAAACTGGTTCGATTATTGCTATGACCTGTTCAGTACAGCTACAGGCGGCAAGCGTCTGTCGGAGGAGGAAGACTGTGGACAAGTTGCTATACGTGGCCATGAGCGGAGCGTCGGAAAACGCCATCGCCCAAAAGGCCCATGCCAACAACCTGGCGAACGTTTCGACCAACGGGTTTCAGCGCGACCTCGAACAGGCGCGCTCAATGCCCGTGTTCGGCGAGGTCAACCCGTCCCGGGCGTACGCCATGAGCGAACGTCCCGGCACTGACTTCAGCCAGGGCGCGATGGTCGACACCGGTCGTGATCTGGACGTCGCCGTCAAAGGCAACGGCTGGATGGCGGTGCAGACGCCCGACGGCGGCGAAGCCTACACCCGCACCTCCAGCATGAACATCGACGCCCTCGGCGTGTTGCGTGATGGCAATGGTTTGCCGGTCATGGGCAACAGCGGGCCGATTGCCGTGCCTCCGCAGCAGCAGATCGAGATCGGCGCCGACGGCACCATCAGCGTTCGCTCGCTGGGCGAGAGCCCTCAGGTGATGGCGCAGATCGACCGCATCAAGCTGGTCAAGGGCGACCAGACCACCATGGAAAAAGGCCCCGACGGTCTGATGCACACCAAAAGCGGCAGACCGGCCCAGGCCGATGCTGACGTGCAGGTCGAATCCGGGTTTCTGCAGGCCAGCAACGTCAACGCCGTCGACGAGATGACCTCGGTGCTGGCGCTGTCCCGCCAATTCGAACTGCACATCAAGATGATGAAGACCGCCGAGCAGGATGACGAGTCGATGGCTCGCGTCTTGCAAATGGGCTAATGACTGACAGCTTGCGCCGATAAACAGGCGCTCGAGGAGATTCAAACATGCTTCCGGCACTCTATGTTGCTAAAACCGGTCTGGCCGCCCAGGACACCAACCTGACGACCATTTCCAACAACCTGGCCAACGTTTCGACCACCGGTTTCAAAAGCGACCGTGCGGAATTCCAGGACCTGCTTTACCAGATCAAGCGTCAGCCAGGCGCCCAGTCCACTCAGGACAGCGAGTTGCCATCGGGCCTGCAACTGGGTACCGGTGTGCGCATCGTCGGCACCCAGAAAAACTTCACCGCCGGCAGCCTGCAGACCACCAACCAGCCGCTGGACATGGCGGTCAACGGTCGCGGTTTCTTCCAGATCCGTCAGCCTGACGGCACCCTGGCCTACACCCGCGACGGCACGTTCCACCTGGACAGCAACGGCCAGATCGTGACCGCCAACGGTTACGCGCTGGAGCCTGCGATCGTCGTTCCGCAAGACTCGCAGACCTTCACCGTCGGCGAAGACGGGACCGTGTCGATCACCACCTCGGCCAACACCGCCACGCCACAGATCATCGGTAACGTGCAGACCGCGGACTTCATCAACCCGGCCGGCCTGCAATCCCAGGGCGGCAACCTGTACCTGGAAACCGCTTCCAGCGGCGCACCGCAGGTCGGTACGCCGGGCCTCAACGGTCTGGGCGTGGTCAAGCAGAACACCCTGGAAAACTCCAACGTCAGCACCGTTGAAGAGCTGGTGAACATGATCACCACCCAGCGCGCCTACGAGATGAACTCCAAAGTGATCTCGACCGCTGACTCGATGCTCCAGTACGTAACCCAGAACCTGTAAGCCCTGTTTGAAACGCCTGATGTCCTGCTGCGAAACACCTGATCAATTCCAAGGGGCGCCTGAAAAACGCCTGCTACACCGCGAGGTTTTAAGTGTCATGAAACGGCTCTCTGTATTGCGGCTTTCCCTGTTGGCAGCTCCTGTGTGCGGTATCGCGCTGCTGACCGGCTGCGTTGCGCCTGCGGCCAAACCCAATGACCCTTATTATGCGCCGGTGTTGCCGCGCACGCCGCTGCCTTCGGCGGCCAGCAACGGTTCGATTTATCAGGCCGGTTTCGAGCAGAACATGTACGGCGACCGCAAGGCCTATCGGGTCGGCGACATCATCACCATTACGCTTTCCGAGAAGATGGCTGCCAGCAAGGCCGCCAGCTCCGGGATCAGCAAGACCAGCAAAACCAGCCTTGGCCTGACCTCGCTGTTTGGCGCAGGCGTCAGCACCAACAACCCGGTCGGCGGCGGCAACCTCAGCCTGGACGCCGGATACACCGGCGACCGCGCCACCAAGGGTGACGGCAAGGCGGCGCAGAGCAACAGCCTGACCGGCTCGATCACCGTGACCGTCGCTGACGTCATGCCCAACGGCATTCTGTTGGTGCGCGGCGAGAAGTGGATGACCCTGAACACCGGTGACGAACTGGTGCGCATCGCCGGCCTGATTCGCGCCGACGACATTGCCACTGACAACACCGTGTCGTCGACTCGCATCGCCGACGCACGCATCACTTATTCCGGTACAGGCGCGTTTGCCGATTCCAGTCAGCCAGGCTGGTTCGACCGATTCTTCCTCAGCCCGTTGTTCCCTTTCTGATAGCGGGATAGCCATGATCACGTTCAAGCAACTGATAGCGGCAGCGCTGCTGTTCACCACCGCACTGGGCGCGCACGCCGAGCGCCTGAAGGACATCGCCAGCATTTCCGGCGTACGGACCAACCAGTTGATCGGTTACGGTCTGGTGGTGGGGCTCAACGGCACGGGTGACCAGACCACCCAGACGCCGTTCACCCTGCAGACCTTCAACAACATGCTCTCGCAGTTCGGCATCAAGGTGCCGGCGGGCTCCGGCACCGTGCAGCTGAAAAACGTCGCGGCCGTGGCCGTGTACGCCGACCTGCCGCCGTTCGCCAAACCGGGTCAGCAGATCGACATCACCGTGTCGTCCATCGGTAACTCGAAAAGCCTGCGCGGCGGTGCCCTGCTGATGACCCCGATGAAGGGTATCGACGGCAACGTCTATGCCGTGGCCCAGGGCAACCTGGTGGTCGGCGGCTTTGATGCCGAAGGCCGCGACGGTTCGAAGATCACCGTCAACGTGCCGTCTTCCGGGCGCATTCCAGGTGGTGCATCGGTTGAACGTGCCGTGCCGAGTGGCTTCAACCAGGGCAACTCCCTGACCCTGAATCTCAATCGCAACGACTTCACCACCGCCAAGCGCATCGTCGACAAGATCAACGACATGCTCGGCCCTGGCGTCGCTCAGGCGCTGGACGGCGGCTCTGTGCGGGTCACCGCGCCGCTGGACCCCAACCAGCGTGTTGATTACCTGTCGGTGCTGGAAAACCTGGAAATCGATCCGGGCCAGACGTCCGCCAAAGTCATCATCAACTCGCGGACCGGCACCATCGTCATCGGCCAGAACGTCAAGGTCTCGCCGGCAGCCGTGACCCACGGCAGCCTGACCGTGACCATCACCGAAGACCCGATCGTCAGCCAGCCGGGCGCGTTCTCCAACGGCCAGACCGCCGTGGTCCCGCGTTCGAAGATCAACGCCCAGCAGGAAATGCACCCGATGTTCAAGTTCGGTCCGGGCACCACGCTGGATGAGATTGTCCGCGCGGTTAACCAGGTGGGCGCAGCGCCAGGCGACTTGATGGCGATTCTCGAAGCACTGAAACAGGCCGGCGCGTTGCAAGCCGACCTGATCGTGATTTAAGAGGCAAACTGAATGAGCATTCCAAGCGGCGGCGTTTCTTCAGGTGATTCAGGGGCGTACACCGACCTCAATCGTCTGACGGCCATGAAAACCGGTGATCGCGACAGCGAGGGCAACCTCAAAAAAGTCGCGCAGGAATTCGAGTCGCTGTTCGTCAGCCAGATGCTCAAGGCCATGCGTTCAGCCAACGAAGTGCTGGCCAAGGACAACCCGATGAACACCGCGGCGACGCGGCAGTATCAGGACATGTATGACCAGCAGCTGTCGGTGAGCATGTCGCGCGAGGGGGGCGGCATTGGTCTGCAGGACGTGCTCATGCGTCAGCTGTCGAAAAACAAGGGCGCTGAAGTCGCGCCGGCCACCGGGCTTGTGTCCGGCAACAACAAGACCACGGCAAAGGTCGACGGCAAAGCCGACGCGCCTGCCCAGACCGGTCTGGCCACGCACATCGCTCAGCGTCCGCTGTGGGCCACCCGTTCGGTGACTGCGCCCGCCGCAACCGACGGCACCGCGCACAGCGACGTGGCAGCGCTGAATTCCCGTCGCCTGTCGCTGCCGAGCAAACTCAGCGACCGCATCATGGCCGGCATCGTCCCGAACACCGCCACCGCCGCCGGCCAGGACGCGAGCACCAGCGCTACCACACTGAAGAACCGCATCGCCGTTTCCAATGCCGTGGCCGCCGCGAAAAGCGCAGGGTCTCAGAGCAATGGCGACTGGACCGTCGGGCCGCAGTACGCCGCCGACGCTGACGCTTATGTGCGCAGTCGCGTGCAGACACCGCTGGCGCCGGGCAAGAGTGCATTCGCCAACCGGGATGACTTCGTCGCCACGATGATGCCGCTGGCCAAGGACGCTGCCGCGCGTATTGGCGTCGATCCGAGCGTGCTCGTCGCACAAGCCGCGCTGGAAACCGGCTGGGGCAAATCGATCATGCGTCAGTCCGACGGCGGCAGCAGCCACAACCTGTTCGGCATCAAGGCCCAGGGCGGCTGGAAAGGGCCGGAAGCCCGCGCGATCACCAGCGAGTTCCGTGACGGCCAGATGGTCAAGGAGACCGCGGACTTCCGCGCCTACGACTCGTACGCCAGCAGCTTCCACGACCTGGTGAGCTTCCTGCAGAACAACAATCGCTATCAAGAAACCCTGAAATCCGCCGATAACCCGGAACAGTTTGTGAAAGAGCTGCAGAAGGCCGGCTACGCAACCGATCCGTCCTATGCCAGCAAGATTTCTCAGATAGCGAAACAGATGAAGAGTTACCAGACCTACGCATCCGCCTCGGGCTCTTCCACGACTTTATAAGGTTTGAACCATGTCACTGATCTCAATCGGGCTTTCGGGACTCACCGCCAGCAGCGCAGCGATGACGACGATCGGCAACAACACTGCCAACGTCGACACCCAGGGCTACTCGCGTCAGCAAGTGATGACCGCCGCCGGGGCTCAGCAGAATATCGGCGTCGGTTTCATCGGCACCGGTACGACGTTGTCCGACGTGCGCCGCATCTATAACGGCTACCTCGATAACCAATTGCAGACCAGCACATCGCTCAACGCCGATGCCACCGCGTACCTCAGCCAGGCGAGCAAGCTCGACTCCATCCTGTCGGACAGCTCGACCGGTGTGAGCACCGTGCTGGCGAAGTTTTTCACGGACCTGAGCGCCCTGGCCAAACAGCCTACCGACACGGCTGCCCGCACGACGTTCCTGACCAGTGCAGGGGCGCTGGCCGGTCAGTTCAACACCATCTCGGCGCAGATGAAGGACCAGAACGCCAGCATCAATACCCAGCTGACCACGGCCACAGGGCAGGTGAACGCCCTGGCGTCGTCCATTGCCGTCCTCAACAAGCAAATCACCGAATCCCAGTCCTCCGGCGGTCAGCCCAACACGCTGCTCGATTCGCGTACCGAAGCGGTGCGCCAGTTGAATGAACTGGTGGGCGCCAAGGTCGTTGAAACCAACGGCAGCTATGACGTTTACATCGGCACCGGCCAGCCGCTGGTCACTGGCACCACCGCCAACACATTGAGCGCAGTGCCAAGCGACAGCGACCCCAGCGTCTATGCGCTGAAGCTGAAATATCAGAACAACGAAGTCGATGTCTCGAGCGTGGTGACCGGTGGCTCCCTGGGCGGCCTGCTGCGCTATCGCAGCGACGTGCTGCAGCCGGCCGCCAGCGAGCTGGGCCGTCTGGCGGTGGTCGCTTCCGACCAGATCAACAGCCAGCTCAACCAGGGCATGGACGCCAACGGCGATTTTGGCAGCAACCTGTTCGCCAGCGTCAATGATCCGAGCCTGACCAGCCAGCGCAGCATTGCCAACAAGACCAACGACCAGTCTTCGGGCAACTTCGCGGTGTCCATTGCCAACAGCGGCGCGCTGCAGACCAACGATTATCAGGTGACCTTCACCGATGCCAGCGGCCAGTACAGCGTCAAGCGTCTGCCGGACGGCAAGGACATGGGTTCTTACAACACCAGTGACACCACTGCGCCGGTCATCGACGGTTTCTCGCTGAAATTCAATGGCACCTCCACCGAGGGTGACAGCTTCAAGATCAGCCCGACCAAAACCGGTGCCGACGGCATCAAGGTCGTGATGACCGACCCGAAAGACATCGCCTCGGCCAGTCCGCTGACCGGCAGCTCCATCGTGAGCAAAGGCTCGGGGACGTTTACCCAGCCGGTGTTGTCGACCCAGGCCGACATCTACAACCCGACCGCCACCGCCGACCTGCGTAACGCACTCACGGCGGCGACGCCGATGCGCCTGCTCATGGGCGATGTCACCAATGGTGCTCAGAGCTATACGCTGGTCGATGCACAGGGCGCGGCGGTCAAAGACAAATCCGGTAATGCGATCACCGGTTCAGTTGTTCCAAACCAGTCCAACGACATCAGTCTGGAAGTGGGCTACACCGACTCGTCGGGCGCCGCGCAGTCGTTCAAGTTCGGCATGACCCTCGCTGGAGAGCCCACCAGCGGCGACACCTACAGCATTGCCATGACCGGCGCCGGGTCTTCGGACAACCGCAACGCGACCTCGGTCGGTACCCTGCAGACCAAACAGACCCTCGACACCGCAGCGGGCAACGGCACGGGCATGAGCCTGAGCGGTGCCAACGCCAACATGATCACCACGGTGGGCAGTAAGGCGGCGCAGGGCAAGAATGATTCGACGGCGACCACCGCGGTGCTGACTCAGGCCAAGACTGCGCGCGACAGCGTTTCCGGTGTGTCGCTGGATGAAGAAGCCGCCAACCTGGTCAAGTATCAGCAGTACTACACCGCTTCGTCGCAGATCATCAAAGCGGCCCAAGCCATCTTCAGCACGCTGATCAACAGTCTTTAAGGAATCGTAATCCATGCGTATCTCAACGACCCAGTTTTACGAAACCAGCGCGGCAAACTACTCGCGCACCTACGCCAACGTCACCAAGACCGGTGACGAAGTGGCCAGTCAGGTCAAGCTCAACACCGCCGGCGACGACCCGGTCGGCGCTGGCCGCGTGCTGCAGTTGCAGCAGCAGGGCACGATACTCAATCAGTACAAATCCAACATCGATACGATCAATACCACCGTCGTGCAGACCGAGACGGCCTTGACGTCGATCACCTCGGCGATTCAGCGCGCACAAGAGCTGGTACTGGGCGCGGCGAACACCTCGTTCACCGACAAGGACCGCCAGGCCAACGCTGCCGAGCTCAAGGAATTGCAGGGGCAGATTCTCGGCCTGATGAACAGTCAGGACGCCGACGGCAGCTATCTGTTCTCCGGGTCCAAGGGCACCACCCCGCCATACACCGTCAGTTCCGACGGCACCTACAGCTATCAGGGCGACCAGACGCGTAACCTGCTGGCCGTCGGCAGCGGCATTTCCATGGCCAGCAACACCACCGGCTGGGACGCATTCGAACAAGCGACCAACACCACGCGGACCTCGACGACCTTGGTCGCGGGCGCTGATGACGGCGTGATTTCGTTGTCCGGGGGCAGCGTCAGCAACGCCGCCACCTACGACACCAGCTTCACCGCCGGCCAGCCGTACAAGATTTCCTTCACCAGCAGCACGGCGTACACGATCCTCGACAAGAACAATCAGGATGTGACGGGCGATGCGACGGCCACCGGCAAGTTTGCGTCCACCAGTTCGGCGAATCAGGCCATCACCTTCCGGGGTCTGGAACTGAACCTGAACATCAACCTGACCAAGGATCAGTACGCAGACACCGCGGCTGCAGACGCAGCCGTGAAAGACCACACTTTCCAGCTGGCTGTTTCCCCCAGTACCGTGAGCACCTCGCGGCTGCCGGCCAACACCTCCACCGACGTGATCACCAGCTCGGTGGTGACCGACCAGGCCGCGTTCGACAAAACCTTCCCGTCGGGCGGCGCTGTCGTGCGTTTCACCGATGCCACCACCTTCAATCTGTACGCGGCGCCCTATGACGCAGCGACCAGCAAACCGGTGTCCACCGGTACGCTGAGCGGCAATACGGCAACGGCCTCCGGTGTGACCTTCACCTTCAGCGGCTCGCCACCTGCGATGGCGGCAGGTGACCAGTTCACCGCGCAGTCGTCGACCCAGCAGAGCCAGAACGTGCTCAACACCTTGTCCAAGGTGATTACGGCGCTCAACGGCAAGGTCGATGGCGATCCGGTTGCCCAGCAGAAACTCCAGGCGACCATGACGTCCACCATCGGTAACCTGAAAAGTGCGGCCGAGCAGATCATCAATGCCACCAGCGACGGCGGTGCCCGGGCCAGGACGGCGACCGATCAGGGCGTGACCAACCAGAACATGATCGACAACGGCACCACCGAATCGGGCACGATCACCGCGTCCGACCCGGTCGATGCCATCGCCCGTCTGACCCTGCAGAAAACCATGCTGCAAGCCTCGCAGCTGGTGTTCACCCAACTGTCGGCGCTGAACCTGTTCAGCAAGTTGTAATCGGCCCAGCGGAGGGAGGCACCTGATCCACAGGTGTCGCCACCGTTGAGCGTCAACCGTATTGTCAGCGGTTATGCCGATCCTCTCCCCGGGGCGCGGCACCGCTCGTGAGTCCCGCCCGTGAATTCAGCTCCTCTCGTCAGCCTCGTCATTCCCGCCTACAACCCGCGCTTCTTTCAGCGAGCGCTTCAGGACGCCCTGGCCCAGACCTATAGGCCCCTTGAAGTGGTGGTCTGCGACGACAGCCAGACCGACGAGATCCAGGGCATCGTTGAAAAGTACCTGGACTCCAGCCCGGTCACCCTGCGTTACGTGCGCAACCCTACGCGTCAGGGTTTCGTCGGCAATCTGCTGGTGTGCCTGCACGAAGCGCAGGGCGAGTTCATCAAGTTTTTCTGCGACGACGACCGGCTGTTTCCAGCGGCTGTCGCGCGTCAGGCCAGCGTGCTTGTCGAGCATGACGACGTCAGCCTGGTGCTGGCCCAGCGTTATTTCTGCGACCCCCAGGACATTCAGCTGCCGGTGCGCATCGAGAACGCGCCGCTGGCCGAATCCAGCTCGGTGTTCTACGGCGCCGATCTGCTCTCCGTATTCGATATTTCGCCGACCAACTTCCTCGGCGGCTTCAGCAGCTCGTTGATGCGCCGCAGCGATGTGCAGGTGATTCTGCCGGCGCTCCGTGAAGTGGGCGACGGCTTCACCGCGCTGGTGGATTTCGTGCTCTACGTCTGTCTGCTCAAGCGCGGCAACATGGTCATGCTCAACGACGTGCTCAGCGCCGAGCGCTTGCACCCGGAGCGCTTCAGCCGTCAGCAGTGGGTCAGGGATCTGATCACCGACGAGCGTCAATGGCTGGGCAAGATGCTCAAGGCGCGCACCGGCGAAGACGCTCCCGAATACGGCTGGGTGCGCTTCGTGCCGCTGACTCAGGCGCTGGAGCAGCCCCGTGTCTGGCAAGAACTGCCCCTCAGCCGCATGCTCGGTGACCGACAGGCCGCCTTGCCGTGGCGGGTCGGCACCGACAGCGAAAGTTTTGCCGAGCTGTACCAGCAATGGTTGAGCTTCCGCACCCTGTTTGGCGCCGATCGCCTGCGCGTGGCGGATAACGTCGCGACATGGCCGTCGCAGCCGAAGATGGTGGCGGTGGTGCTCGACGAACACGCCAGTGCCGCTGGCGTGGCGCTGACCCTGGCCAGTCTCGATGCGCAGTTGTACGCCGCCGAACTGACTCTGGTGCTGTCCAGCGCTTGTGACGCGCCGGTGCTCGACGGCCGTGTGTTCACCTTGCCGCTGCAGCCCGACTGGCTGGCGCAACTCAATGACCTGTTGCCTCAGCTTGAGCGCGGCGACTGGTGCTACCTGCTGCGGGCGGGGGATCGGCTCACCGATTGCGCGCTGCTGATCCTCGCCGAACGCGTTGCCCACTCGCCGGACGTGCTGTGCCTGTACGGCGACGAAGGCGCGCTGCACGAAGGCGAGTCGGCCGAGCCGGTGTTCCGGCCTGACTTCAACCTCGACCTGCTGCGCAGTTACCCCTACGTTGGCCGGGTGCTGGCGTTTCAGATCGACGCGCTGGTCAGGCTAGGCGGTTTCGATTCCGCCTACGGCGAACTGGCGCCCCACGACGCCATCTGGCGCCTGACCGAAGCCCGTGGCGTGGTGGTTCAGCACGTTTCGGAAATCCTCGTCGAGTCGCAGTTTCCGTTCCAGGCGTGGCTCGCGCTGGATGAGGTCATGGCGCAAAACGCTCCGGTGCTCGATGCGCATCTGCACCGCATGGGCATCGCCCATCAGCTGCGCGAGGTGGAAGGGCAGTGGGTCAATCACATTGATTATTTGAGCGACGCGCGTCCGCTGGTGTCGATCATCATCGTCCATCAGGACCAGTTGGCGGCGTTGCAGCGCTGCATCGAATCGCTGCTGTCGAAGACCGCTTACGCGCCGTTCGAAGTGCTGATCGTCGACTGCGCCAGTCAAAACCCGGAAGCGCGATCCTGGCTGGCGGACATGCAGCAGATCGGCGGCGATACCCTGCGCGTGCTGCATTACGAAGGGCAGGGCAACGGCGCCGACGTGCGTAACTTCGCCGCTGCCCACGCCCGCGGCGAGCACCTGCTGATGCTCAGCATCTACGCGGTGGTGGCCGATTCCGCGTGGCTGGGCGAACTGGTCAATCACGGCCGGCGGGAAGAAGTCGGCGTGGTCGGCGCCAAGCTGTTCACCCCCGAAGGCTACATCCTGCAGGCCGGGCTGATTCTGGGTTACCACGGCCCGGCCGGCCCTGCGTTTTTTGGCGAGCCACTGCACGCGCCCGGTCATCTGCTGCGGCTGCAGGCGGCCCAGGATCTGAGCGCGGTGGGCGGCCACTGCCTGTTGGTGCGCCGGGCCTTGTTCGAGCAGCTCGGTGGCCTGAACAGCAATGAATTCACCGGCAGCCTGAGTGAAGTGGATTTCTGCCTGCGCGTGCGCGAATCCGGCCATTTGGTGGTCTGGGCACCCCGTGCCGTGCTGGCGATCGGCGCCTCGACGCCAGCGGAACAGGTGCGCGAAAAACAATCCCAAGTCGACGATCAACACGCCTTCTACAAACGCTGGCTGCCGATCCTCGCCCGCGACCCGGCCTACAACCCGAACCTGCGCCTGACCGGTTCGTTCTATAGCCTGGAACCGGGCCTTAAAAAAGGCTGGAACCCTTATTCATCGCGGCGTTTGCCCAATGTGCTGGCGATCCCGGTCAACAGCACGGCCGTGGGTCATTACCGCGTGTCCCAGCCGTTTCTGGAGCTGGAAGCCGATGGCCGAATCGAAGGGCGGATGAGTTACGACCTGCCGTCGATCATCGAGCTGGAGCGTCAGTCGCCGGACGTGATCGTCGTGCAGTGCCGTTACAGCCAGAATTCCATCGATCAGGTCGCCAGCCTCAAGGCGTACTCCAACGCCCGGCGCATTTACGAGCTGGACGACTACGTGATCAGCGTGCCGAAAAAGAACGGCCATCTGCGCAGCATGCCGTCGAACATGGAAGCGATGGTGCGTCTGGGCACCAGCCTGTGTGATCGGGTGGTGGTGTCGACGGTGACGCTGGCCGATGCGCTGTCGGGGATGCACCACGACATCCGCGTGGTGCCGAACATGCTGGCTTCACAGCTCTGGACCGGTCTGCGCAGCCAGCGCCGTACCTCGAAGAAGCCCCGTGTCGGCTGGGGTGGTGGGACCAGCCATGCCGGCGATCTGGAGATCATCGCCGAGGTCGTGCGCGAGCTGGCCGATCAGGTCGACTGGGTGTTCTTCGGCATGTGCCCCGAGGCGCTGCGCCCGTACGTGCACGAGTTTTATCCGTCAGTGGGCTTGCTGGCCTATCCGGCCAAACTGGCGGCGCTGAATCTGGACCTCGCGCTGGCGCCGCTGGAACACCATATCTTCAACGACTGCAAAAGCAACCTGCGCCTGCTGGAATACGGTGCCTGCGGTTACCCGGTGATCTGCACCGACACCCGGGCGTACGACGGCTACCTGCCGTGCACCCGCGTGATGACCAACAGCACCGCCGAATGGCTCGAAGCGATCCGCATGCACCTGGCCGACCCGGACGCCAGCTACCGCATGGGCGATGAGCTGAAAGAAGTGGTCATGCGCGACTACGTCCTGCGCGGCGACAACCTCCAGCACTGGGTCAACGGGTGGTTGGCGGATTAAGCACGGTGTTTCAGTAGGACCGGCTTCAGCCGGAAAGAGGCCTGAATGTGCACCCTCAATTTTGTGGTGTTACGCATGACGCTTTCCCGGCTAAAGCCGGTCCTACTGACGGTACGCGGTGTGAATGTAGGACCGGCTTCAGCCGGGAAGGGGCCTGAATGTGCACCCTCAATTATGCGGTGTGACGCATGCCGCCTTCCCGGCTAAAGCCGGTCCCACTGACGGTACGCGGTGTGAATGTAGGACCGGCTTCAGCCGGGAAGAGGCCCGCACCTGCACCCTCAATTTTGTGGTGTGACGCATTGCCGCCTTCCCGGCTAAAGCCGGTCCTACTGACGGTACGCGGTGTGAATGTAGGACCGGCTTTAGCCGGGAAGAGGCCTGCATGTGCACCCTCAATTTTGTGGTGTGACGCATGACGCCTTCCCGGCTAAAACCGGTCCTGCTGACGTCGCCGATCTTCCGGCAGGTGAAGAACGTGTGGGAGCGAGCTTGCTCGCGAATAAGCCGGCACATCCGCCGAATATCCATCGGTAGAGATGCCGCCTTCGTGAGCAAGCTGACTCCCACATGACCGGTGTCCGCCGCATCGTTGCCAGCCACCTTCCCGGCCAAAGCCCCTCCAGCCCATTGCGCGCAGTCCCGCCATCCAGAGTTGGCGTGCTTCCTGCTTCGTCTCCCCGATATCGCCATTGATCATCTTTTTGACGCCTGGCCGCATCACAGGGAAAACGTAATGCACCCTCATTCATCTCCGGGAAACACCATGCCGCTCGATGCCCAACTGACGCTTGTGGTCCTCACCCATGACCGGCCCGCACTCCTGCTCCGGACATTGCAGTACTACAGTTCTTCGTCGGCTCGGGTGTTGGTGCTCGATGCTTCGCAGCAGTCAGCCGCAGACATCGCCGCGCTGTTCCCGCAGGTGGATTACCGCCACGTGCCTCAGTTCGCCGAGACCGGGGTCCAGAGCAGGATCGCCCACGGCGTGACCCAGGTGTCTACGCCGTTCATGGCGTTCGTGGGCGACGAAGATTTTCTGATGCATGACGCCCTGGCCCAGTCGGTGGAATTCCTCGCCGCCAACCCGGCCTACGGCCTGTGCCACGGCTATTGCCTGATGTACCAGGCCCACGGCGACAAGGTCGAATACTTCCGCCGCGACAAGAAGGGCCAGGAAGACTTCGCCGCCGACACCAGCGGCGAGCGCGTTCTGAGCTTCATGGATCACTACATTCCGCCGTTCTACGCTGTCACCCGCACGGCGCTGCTGCAGCAGTGGTTTGCCGCGTTGCCCCAGAGCATCAGCGGCGAACTGCAAGAGTTCGGCCACGCCTACTTCCTGCTCTGGGCCGCCAAGGCGCGAATCCTGCCGATCCCCTACGTGGTCCGCGAACTCCACCACCGGCTCTCCGACCGCCCGACCCACATGCTGAAAAAGCTGAGTGACAGCGATCCGTCAGCTGTCCTCGAACGCCACGAATTCGCCGGTTTTCTGGCAGCCCTGACCACGGCCGACCGCGACCTGAATGCAGCCGACGGTATCGAGCAGGTCAAAAAGGCCTACACCGCCCTGCAGGTTTGTCTCGAAGATCAACATTCCCTGGGCCTGACCAGCATCGTGTTGTCCCGCTGGAACGATGTCTTCAGACCCGTGGACCGTCAGTTCGGGCCCCGGCAGTTCGTTGAGATGCCGTTTTACAACCAGGCCTTTTTCGATGTGCTGACCGAGATCGAATTCCTGATCCACGCGCTGCCCGCTGGCAAGCTGCAAATGGAACAGCTCGAAGGCACTTGGGTTCAGCAGGAAGTGCTGCTGCGCACCCACGCCAACGACAACCCCGAAACCATCGCCAACCGGATGTGGGAAGCGATGGCCCTGAACATCTTCAACCCGCACATCGTCGAGCCGCTGGCCGGTCTGATGGCGCGGCAGGGCGACCCCGAAGAAGCCGCGCAAATGTCGCGCTGGCTCGAGCGCCTGAACTCGGTCCATCGCGAGGACCATCGTGAACGCTTGGCCGACATGCCGTCGGGCCAGTTGTTGCAGTGGCTGGACGCACGCCAGCCGAGCCCGGGCGAAGCGCAGGCCATCCTCAGCCGCATCGAAAGCCTCGGCGGCGGGCCGCAGTTCGGCATTCTGTTGCTGGACCTTGAAGATGACATGACCAAACTCCAGGTCACCCTGGACAGCCTGGTCGAAGGCCACTGCAAGACCTTCAAGGTCGTGGTGTTCACCAGCGGCGAGCCGCCGGCAGCGACCAGTGCGCAAAACACCCTGCATTTCGTCAAGGTCAGCAAGAGCAACTGGGTCGACAAGGTCAACCAGATCGCCCGCCAATCCACCTGCCACTGGCTGATGCTGGCGGAAGTCGGTGATGCCTTCACCGCCGGCGGCCTGTTGCGCGCCTCGCTGGAGCTGCAGGCCGCCCCTGAGTGCCGCGCGGTGTTCGCCGATGAAGTTCAACGTGAGGCCAGCGGTGCGCTGACCCATGTCATGCGCCCGGGCTTCAACCTCGACCTGCTGCTGAGCAACCCGACGCTGATGTCCCGCCACTGGCTGGTCCGCCGCGACGTGCTGGTCGAGGCCGGCGGTTACTCCGCCGACTTCGCCCAGGCTGCCGAATTCGAACTGCTGCTGCGCATCATCGAGCAGGGCGGCATGGGCTGGCTGGCCCATCTGGACGAGCCGCTGCTGGTCACCGACGCGCAACCGCTGGAAGAAAACCCCCAGCAGCGTCTGGCCCTGACCCGGCACCTGAACAATCGCGGCTTCAAGGCCCAGATCAGTCCGGCGGCGACCGGCGCCTGGCGCATCGATTACCGCCACATCCAGCGCCCGCTGGTGTCGATCATCCTGCATGACATCGACGACCTGCCAGTGCTGCAGCGCTGCCTGGCCAGTGTGCTGCTGCGCACGCGCTACGCGAATTACGAAGTGCTGATTGCGGACGATCACAGCGTGTCGGCGGAGCTGAGCGAATGGCTGGGTCGCCAGGAAAAAGGCCGCGTGCGGGTGATTCGTTTCGATCAACCGCTGAACCACGCCGCGCTGATCAACGCCTTGGGCGAACAGGCCACGGGCGAATACCTGGCGCTGCTCTCGGCCCACGGTGAAGTCATCAGCCCGAACTGGATCGACGCCTTGCTCAATCAGGCGATGCGTCCGGAAGTCGGTGTGGTCGGCGCCAAGCTGATTGAACGCAACGGCACGGTCAGTCAGGCAGGGTTGATCCTCGGCATGAACGGCGGCGTCGGTTCAGCGTTCGTCGGCGAAGCAAAAGACGCTGCCGGTTACATGAGCCGTTTGCTGCTGGACCAGAATTACTCGGCGGTGTCCGACGCTTGCCTGATGGTGCGCAAGGCGCTGTTCGACGACGTCGGCGGCCTGGATCAAGGTCATTTTGCCGACGCCTTTGCCGACGTGGATCTTTGCCTGAAAGTGGCCCAGGCCGGCTACCTGACGGTGTGGACGCCTCACGTGCAGTTCGTCCATTCGGGCTCGTTGCCCGACGCGCCACAGACACTCGCGGCGCTGCAGGACAAATGGTCCGGTGCGTTCGCCCACGACCTGGCGTACAACAAGAATCTGCAACTGACCGGCAAGGGCTTCACCCTCGCTCAGGCCGACGGTTCCAGTTGGGCCGAGCTGCTCGCTTAAGGCCTCCGGGTTAAAGGACTACGTCATGTTCAACGGCAAATCAGTGTTCATCTCAGGCGCGACCGGCTCGTTCGGTCGCATGTTCATCCGCTCGCTGCTGGCGCGTTATCAGCCTCGGCGCGTGGTGGTGTTCTCCCGCGATGAACTCAAGCAATACGAAATGCAGCAGGAATTCAACGCCCCGTGCATGCGCTATTTCCTCGGTGACGTGCGCGATGCCGACCGCTTGCAGCAGGGCATGCGCGGCATCGATTACGTGGTCCACGCAGCGGCGCTCAAACACGTGCCGGCGGCGGAATACAACCCGACCGAATTCATCCGCACCAACGTCAATGGCGCGGAAAACATCATTTCGGCGGCCATCGCCAACGGCGTGAAAAAGGTCGTCGCGCTGTCGACCGACAAGGCCGCCAGCCCGATCAACCTGTACGGCGCCACCAAGTTGCTGTCGGACAAACTGTTCGTCGCCGCCAACAACATCGGTGGCGAAGAGCAGACGCGGTTTTCCGTGGTGCGCTACGGCAACGTCGCCGGCTCCCGCGGCTCCATCGTGCCGTTCTTCAACAAGCTGCTGGCCGGCGGCGCGGCTGAATTGCCGATCACCGACCCGCGCATGACGCGGTTCTGGATCACCCTCGACCACGGTGTGGATTTCGTCATGCAGAGCTTCGAGCGCATGCACGGCGGCGAAGTGTTCGTGCCGAAGATTCCGTCGGTGCGCATCGTCGATCTGGCCCAGGCCATGGCCCCCGACCTGCCGCACAAGATCGTCGGCATTCGTCCCGGCGAGAAACTGCACGAGCTGATGGTGCCCCAGGACGACGCGCGCATGACCCTGGAATTCGACGATCACTACACCATCGTGCCGTCGATCCGCTTCAACAATGTCGACACCGATTTTGCCGTTGACGCCACCGGCGCACAGGGCAAAGCGGTCCACGACGAGTTCGAATACCGCTCCGACACCAACCCGGACTTTCTGTCGATCCGCCAGATCGGCGAGCTGCACGCTGACGTAAAGCCATGATTCCGTACGGCAGGCAGAGCGTCGATCAGGCTGATATCGATGCCGTCGTCGAGGTGCTCAAGTCGGACTGGCTGACCCAGGGCCCGACCCTTGAGCGCTTCGAAGCCGCGATGGCCGAGCGCTGTGAAGCGGGTTTCGCGGTGGCGGTGTGCAACGCCACGGCGGCGCTGCACATTGCCTGTCTGGCGGCCGGACTGGGGCAGGGCGACTGGCTGTGGACCAGCCCGAATACCTTTCTGGCCTCGGCCAACTGCGGGCGCTATTGCGGCGCCAACGTGGATTTTGTCGACATCGACCCGCTGACCTGGAACCTCGACACCGATGCTCTGGCGCGAAAACTTGAAGCCGCCGAATCAACCGGCACGCTGCCCAAAGTGTTGGTGGCGGTGGCGTTTTCCGGCCAGAGCTGCCACATGCGCGCCATCGGCGAACTGGCTCGGCGTTATGGGTTTGTGGTGATCGAAGACGCCTCCCACGCGGTCGGCGCGCACTATGCCGGGCGTCCGGTGGGTTGCGGCGAGTTCGCTGACATGACGGTGTTCAGCTTTCATCCGGTGAAGATCGTGACCACTGGCGAAGGTGGCATGGTGCTGACCAATCGCCCTGAACTGGCTGAACATCTGCGCCGCCTGCGCAGCCACGGCATGACCCGTGACCCGGCGCAGATGGACGAGCCGAGTCACGGCCACTGGTATTACCAGCAAGTCGAACTCGGTTTCAATTACCGCATGACCGACATGCAGGCCGCGCTCGGGCTTTCGCAGCTGAACAAACTGGACGGTTTTCTGGCCCGTCGGCGAGAGCTGGTGGCGCGCTATCAGACGCTGCTCGCCGACCTGCCGCTGACCTTGCCGGCCCTTCAGGCCGAGGCCGAGTCGGCGTGGCACCTGTATGTCGTCCGCGTGCAGACCGACATGCTTTCGGTGAGCCATCGTCAGGTGTTTGAAGGGCTGCGCGCGGCGGGCATTGGCGTGAACGTGCACTACATCCCGGTTCATCTTCAGCCCTATTACCGCGACCTGGGCTTCAAACCGGGTGATTTCCCTGAAGCCGAGGCTTATTACGCCCAGGCCATCAGCCTGCCGCTGTACCCGGCGATGACCGACGCGCAACAGGATTACGTGGTTGAGCAGCTTGGCCGGCTGCTTGGCGAAACGGCGCGGGCCAGCGACTGATGCGAGCGAACCCATGACAGGCCCACGAGCATGAACGCCGTCGCCATCATTCCCGCACGGGGCGGCAGCCAGCGCATCCCGCGCAAGAACATCAAGCTGTTCAACGGCGAGCCGATGATCGCCCATTCCATTCGCGCCGCGCTGGCGAGCGGGGTGTTCGATCAGGTCGTGGTCAGCACCGACGATGAAGAGATCGCCGACGTCGCCCGCCATTACGGTGCCGAGGTGCCGTTCATGCGCCCAGCGGATCTGGCCGATGCCTTCACCGGCACGGCGGCGGTAATCCAGCATGCCCTCGGCGCCCTCAGTTGTTCCTTTGATTACGCCTGCTGCATCTACGCCACCGCGCCGCTGTTGCAGGCGCGTTATCTGCGTCAGGGCCTGGAAGCGCTCGAAGCAGCAGCCGAAAAATCCTATGCGTTCTCGGTGTGCAGCTTCGGCTTCCCGGTGCAGCGTGCGCTGTTGATCGACAGCGACGGCTGCCTGGGCGCGATGCACCCGGAATTTCGCAGCGTGCGTTCCCAGGATCTGCCCGTCGCCTATCAGGACGCCGCCCAGTTCTACTGGGGCCGCGGCGATGCCTGGCGGCGCGGCGACACGGTGTTTTCCGAACTGAGCCTGCCGGTGATCCTGCCCCGGCATCTGGTGCAGGACATCGACAGCCCGGAAGACTGGCTGCGCGCCGAATACCTGTACGCCGCGCTCAAGGCCGGCGGGGAACTGCAATGATGCGCGTGCTGATCCGCGCCGACGCCTCGGTGACCATCGGCAGCGGCCACATTGCCCGCTGCCTGACGCTGGCGAACACGCTACGTGCAGATGGCGCCGATGTGCATTTTGCCTGCCGCGAATTGCCGGGCCATTTACTCCAGCGGCTGGCGGATCAGGGCTATCTCACCCATGCGCTGCCCGCCCGCTATGGTGCTGGAGAAGACTCGGACATCGAAGCAGCATTGCCGTGGCAGGCGGACCTGTCTGCCTTGGCCGAAGAGATTGAAGATGAGCCGCCCTTTGACTGGCTGATCGTCGACCATTACGGGCTGGATGCACGTTGGGAAACGGCGGCGCGCGGTCTCGCCGATCGGGTCATGGCGATCGATGATCTGGCCAATCGGCCCCATGCGGTCGAGGTGTTGCTGGATCAGAATTACAGCGCTCAGGCGCTGGATCAGCCCTATGCCGCTTGGGTTGGTCCTGAGAGCCAGACCTTTCTGGGGCCGAGATTTGCTTTGCTGCGCGAGGAGTTTCACTGCGAGCCCATCGCGATCAAGCCTCGGGTAGAGCGGGTGCTGGTCAATTTTGGCGGCTTCGATGCGGCCGGGCAGGTGTACGCCACGATGCAGGCGCTTCAGGGGTTCGACGATCTGCAGGTGGATTTCGTCGCCGGTTTGCACAACCCGCACTGGCAGGCGATGAGCGAGCTGGCGGTCTCTCGACCTGAGTGGCGTCTGCACACGCTGACCGGTAATTTTTTCGCGCTGATGCAGGCGGCCGATCTGTTTATCGGCGCCGGCGGCGGCACCACTTGGGAGCGTGCAGCGCTGGGCTTGCCGACGATCTGTATTTCGGTGGCGAACAATCAGCAGCTCAATGCGCAATTGCTGGCCGAAGCCGGTGTGCATGAGTATCTCGGGCCCCATGTACAGCTTGAGCCCGGGCGTTTGCACGACGCCATCGAGCGGCTTTGCGGTGATGCGGTTCTACGCCGGTCGTTCGCCGAACAATCGAGGTTGCTGGTGGATGGCCGGGGTGCCCGGCGCATCGCTGATGCATTGGCGACGGTCGCCGATGACGCGGCAAAGGGGCAGGGCGCATGAGCCGCTGCCCGTTCCTATTTCTAGCGTCCGGCCCGGTGCCGGCCGATGTCAGTGCAGCGAGTGAGCAACGATGAATTCTTTCAAGATCGGTTCCCGAACCATCGGCCCCGACGCGCCACCGTTCATCATTGCCGAGATGAGCGGCAACCATAATCAGTCGCTGGATCAGGCGTTGCGCATCGTCGAGGCGGCGGCCAAGGCGGGCGCCCACGCCCTCAAGCTGCAAACCTACACTGCCGACACCATGACCCTGGACATCGCCGAGGGCGAGTTCTTCATCAAAGACCCCAACAGCTTGTGGGCCGGGACCTCGCTGTATGCGCTCTACGAGCAGGCGCACACGCCGTGGGACTGGCACGCGCCGATCTTCGCCCGTGCGAAAGAACTGGGGCTGCTGGCGTTTTCCACGCCATTCGACGAGACCGCCGTGGATTTTCTCGAAAGCCTCGACGTGCCGGCCTACAAGATCGCCAGCTTTGAGAACACTGACATCCCGCTGATTCGCAAAGTGGCGGCCACTGGCAAGCCGATAATCATCTCCACCGGCATGGCCAGCATCGCCGAGCTGGACGAAAGCGTGCGCGCTGCGCGGGCGGCGGGCTGCAAGGATCTGGTGCTGCTGAAATGCACCAGCACTTACCCGGCGACACCGGCCAACAGCCACGTGCGCACAATTCCGCATATGGCCGGGCTGTTTGGCTGCCAGGTCGGCTTGTCCGATCACACCATGGGCGTTGGCGTGTCGGTGGCGGCGGTGGCCATGGGCGCGACGGTCATCGAAAAGCACTTCACCCTCGAACGCGCCGACGGCGGGGTCGACGCCAGTTTCTCGCTGGAGCCAGCAGAAATGGCCAGCCTGGTCATTGAAACCGAGCGCGCCTGGCAAGGCATGGGCCACGTGCAATACGGCGCCACTGAAGCCGAACAGAAATCGCTGCAATACCGCCGCTCGTTGTATGTGGTGCGGGACATCGCCGAGGGCGAGGCTTTCACCCCGGACAACATCCGCGCCATCCGCCCCGGCCTTGGCCTGGCGCCCAAACACATCGACGCCGTCCTCGGGCGCAAGGCCCGACACGCGCTGAAACGCGGGACTGCGTTGAGCTGGGATGGGATGGGTTAGCACTCGCGCGACCGACTAAGCTTGTGAGAGGGACCATTATCTTCAGCGCACGCAAAATCTGTGGGAGCGAGCTTGCTCGCGAAGGGGCCGGTACATTCGCCGCATTTTCAGCGTTTGGAATGCCGCCTTCGTGAGCAAGCTCACTCCCACAGTGGTTCTGCGCAATGCCCATAATCTTCAGCGTACGCAAAACCTGTGGGAGCGAGCTTGCTCGCGAAGGGGGCTGAACATTCGCCGCATTTTCAGGGTTTGGAATGCCGCCTTCGTGAGCAAGCTCACTCCCACGATGTCACGTGTCGTCCGATGAATTAGCGTCTGACGCAATGCCGATGACACTGAACCACCCGCCACAATCCCGTGACATCTTCATGTCAATTGCCTGTCTGACCGGCGATCTGATGTTGCGCCGTACCTGTCGGTCAGCTAAAAGCTTGTAAAACTTTTGGTGACCTGTGGGTCATAACGGGCATCTTCACTGTATCGTGTTGGCGGGCCGTGACGTCGTCGGGCTGATTCCAGAGCGATTCTGGTACTGCCCTGACCTGTACGTTGCCCTTTTTTCAGGCCGCAAGCCCCGGATTTTCAACGCCCCGCCTAACCGCGCCGGGTGATGTTCAGCAGTTTTTTATTGGGAAGCCATGATGATTGGCATCAAGAGCATAGCGAGTTATGTGCCCACAGCCGGCGTCGACAATTACGCCCAGGGTGCCAAATTCGGAAAGGATGAAGACTTCATCCTTGGCAAGATCGGTTCTGCTTTTCTGCCGCGCAAAGACGACACCCAGGAAACCTCGGACCTGTGCGTCGAAGCGGTCAACCAGCTGTTCGCCAACAACCCCGGTCTGTCGCGGGACGCCATCGACGCATTGATCGTCGTCACCCAGAACGGCGACGAAGAAGGTCTGCCTCACACGGCCGCCATCGTTCAACACAAACTCGGCCTGCCGACCCACGTCGCCGCGTTCGACATTTCCCTGGGTTGCTCGGGTTATGTCTACGGTATCTATGCGCTGAAAGGCTTCATGGAAGCGACCGGGTTGAAAAACGGCCTGCTGGTCACCGCCGACCCGTATTCGAAGATCGTCGACCCGGAAGACCGCAACACCACCATGCTCTTCGGCGACGCCGCCACCGCGACCTGGATGAGCGACGACGCCCCGTGGCAGCTGGGCAAATCCAAGTTCGGCACCGACGGCTCGGGCGCGGAGTTCCTCAAGACCACCGACGGCGCGTTCTACATGAACGGGCGTCAGGTGTTCAACTTCGCGCTGGTCAAAGTGCCGGCGCACCTCAACGAATTGCTCGAAGACTCCGGCCTGCAATCCTCCGACGTCGATGCGTTCTGCATCCACCAGGGCAGCGCGGCCATCGTCGATGCGGTCGCCCGTCGGTTCGAAGACGGCAAGTCGCCGGAGAAATTCGTCAAGGACATGCTCGAGACCGGCAACACGGTGTCGTCCAGCATTCCGCTGCTGCTGGAAAAACACGTCATGAACGCCACCTGGAAACGCATCGCGGTCAGTGGTTTCGGCGTGGGCTTGTCGTGGGGCTCGGCGATCCTTTATCGTCCCTGAGATCGCGTCACCAGGCTGATCCCAGCCTGCACAACGGCGACGCTGATTTCTCAGGTCGCCGTTTTGCGTTCTGCACTTCCAATAGGAAAAGGATTGCCGTCATGAGCGAGTTTTTCCAGCACAATCTCGCCGTGATCCAACAGCGCTGGCCTGACGTGGCGCAGCGGTTGAGCGCCGAACACATCGACTCCATTCCTGCGCAGTTGATCGAAGGCCGGCAATCGACCCTCAGCATTGGCGGGATCCAGCTCACCAGCCGCCATGATCGCCTCGCCGAAGCGCACACCCAGGCACAAAGCCTCCCCGGCAACAGCCCCGTCGTTCACCTTTACGGCACCGCCCTCGGCGATCTGCAGCGGGTATTGTTGGCCGACGCTTCCCTGCAAACGCTGCACGTCCACATCCTCAATGGCGCGCTGTTCGCCCTGGTGCTGCAACTGCTGGAACAGGATGACTGGCTGTCCGACCCCCGCGTGAACCTCGCGTACGCTGATGCCCAGAGCGAAATCCTCCTGCCATTCTTCGCGCTGCCGGCCGAACTGGTGCTGGCCGACGACAGCAGCGCGCGGATCCGCGATCGGCTGGTCAGCGAGGTGCATGTCGACTTCAACAATCACGCGTTCGCCGCCGATACCCCCGATAACGCGCGCCTGCTGGAGCAGGGCAGGGCGCTGCTGCAACAGGACACCGATGTCGCCGAGTTGTTTGACACTCAATCCGGGTGCGACGTGTTCGTGATCGCCACGGGACCCAGTCTGCAACAGCATTTGCCGCGCCTCTTGAGCACGTCGAACAGCGCCAACCGGCCCCTGATCATTTGTGTGGATACCGCCTACGTGCCGCTGCGCAACCAGGGCATCACCCCGGATGTTGTGGTGAGCATCGACCACCGCATCACCCCGCGACATCTCCCCGCCGAGGATTCGGCGCACATCGCGCTGGTCTATGTGCCGGGCCAGGAAGCCGCAATGCTGGAGGCATGGCAAGGCCCGCGCTACGTCGGCTATTCCACCAGCCCGCTGTATGCCCACCTGCGCGAGCAGATTCCCAAGGCCACCTTGTATGTGGGGGGCAGCGTCATTCATCCGGCCGTCGATCTCGCGGTCAAAATGGGCGCCGCGCGGATCACCCTCTTCGGCGCCGACTTCGCCTTTCCCGGCGGCAAGACCCACACCGGCTGGCAGGACGGCGACCTGGGGCCTGCCCTGAGTATCGCCAAACACTGGGTGCGCGACGGCCGAGGCAACAAGGTCAAGACGCAGCTCAATTTCCGCAGCTACCTCATCGAACTCGAACGCTTCATCGCCCGCCACCCCGAGGTCACGTTCCTCAACACCAGCCGCGACGGTGCTTTGATCGCCGGCGCCGACTTCGACCCGGACTGGACTTTGCCATGACCCTGCCTGAACACGTTGTAGAAGAAGCCCGCGACTGCGCGAAGCTGTTTCGTCTTGGCCGGGATATCGAAGGGGCCTTGAAAATGGTCGAGTTGATTGATCGATCGCTGCCGTTGATGGATGGGGTTTCTGCTGAGAGACAGGCTGAATGGGGGAGGGTGTTGAGTGCGATTCTGGCGTGCCAGGAGCGGCAGGACTGGTTGGGGGTGGCTGATTGGCTTGAAGTCGAATTTCTTGAAGTCTGACACTTTCCCATTGTCGGGAAGTTAGAGAAAACTCCTACATTAGTCTCAGTTTGATCTGAATTAAGCGGCCCGTATGGGTCTTTTTTTTGAATTTTTTTAATCTTCAGGCCATTTAAATACTTAGCTGATTTATTCCCCTTCATGTGTCGTGATGGCGCATCCCGCGCGCCATGTTTGTTGTTAAAGCCACTATGCAAATCGTCGATACCGGGACTGTAGGTTCTCCGGGAGAAATGGAATTCCCCGATATTAGAGAACCCTCCGTTTCTATCAACGAGGAATTCAAAATGGCTTTAACCGTAAATACCAATATTGCATCACTGTCTGTTCAGCGGAATCTAAACCGCTCTTCTGATCTATTGAGCACCGCAATGACCCGCCTGTCTTCAGGGCTGCGGATCAATACCGCCAAGGATGATGCTGCTGGATTGCAGCTCGCTACTCGGCTGACAACTCAAATACGTGGCATGACTGTCGCGACGCGTAATGCGGGGGCGGCTATATCCATTATTCAAACGGCCGAAGGCGCGCTGGATCAGTCTTTGAATAACTTGCAGCGGATGCGCGATCTCGCTGTGCAGGCTGCCAACGGTGATAAAGGTCCGAAAGAAAGGGACGCTTTGAATGCTGAGTTTCTGAAGCTGACGGCCGAAGTGTCCAGAACTGCCAAAGGTACAACGTTCGGCGCTGAGTTAAATTTGCTGGACGGAAGTGCGGGGGAACTGAGTTTCCAGATTGGGGCGAATGTTGGCGCTACCGAGAAGATCAGCCTTACGTTGAGTGACGACTTCTCATCCGAGTCAATCTTTGTGGCGACTGAAGATCGGGCGGCTGTTGCTGCAACTGCAACACATTCGGGCTCGGCGGCCATCGTCAAAGGTGATTACACGCCGCTCTCAATCGACGGCAGAGGTGCGCGCAACATCGTCAACACTGTCACGCCGCAGATGGTGAATGACATTGAGACGGCGAAGACCGGGCTCATTGCCGCCGAGGCGACATTTGCAGGGATCCAGACGCCTGTGCAAGCCGATGTCGACACCCTTAACGCCGCCAAAAAGGCGGTGACTGACGCCGAGAAAATCCTTGGCGATGCCAAGTCTGCAGATGAGGCTCTCAACAAACCTGCCCGCACCGAGAACATCGAATACACCATAAAGGCCATTGATGCCGCGATCGGCAAGATCAACTCTGCCCGAGCCGATCTGGGCGCCAATCAGAATCGCATGATGAGCGCCATGGAAAATCTTCAGAACATGACCAAGAACGCCACCGCGTCCCGAGGCCAGATCGAAGACGTCGACTTCGCTGCAGAAACCGCGGAGATGACGAAACAACAAACCCTCCAGCAAGCCTCAACGGCAGTCCTGGCCCAAGCCAACCAATTACCGGCAGCCGTCCTCAAGCTGCTGCAATAACCCCCATGCCTCTATAGATAAGGCCAACCAAAGCCCGGGCGCGCCGCAGGGGGCGCCCGTCTTTTTGAGAACTGGTTAACAAATCGCCGGGTCAGGTTAAAGCTTACGGGGGTTGCGCCGAAACGCTGTGTATCCCCGGACAACAAACTGCGGGGGTGGCGCTCTGGTGGCAAATAAATTTGAAAAAGCCCTCAAGCTCCTGGCAACCGCGACGATAAACATTACGTAGGTTCTCTAGGCCACACCCGGCGCTTGCCAGGGCCGGATAGCCGCAGCAAACAACTCACGAGGAATTCATCATGGCTTTAGGCGTAAACACCAACGTAGCTTCCCTGGCTGTTCAGAAGAACCTGTCCAAAGCTTCCGATGCACTGTCGACTTCGATGACTCGTCTGTCTTCCGGTCTGAAAATCAACAGCGCTAAAGACGACGCAGCCGGCCTGCAGATCGCAACCCGCGAAACTTCGCAAATCCGCGGCCAGACTGTTGCCATCAAGAACGCCAACGACGGTATCTCGATCGCTCAGACCGCTGAAGGCGCTCTGCAAGAATCGACCAACATTCTGCAGCGTATGCGTGAACTGGCTGTTCAGTCCCGAAACGACACCAACGGCACTGCTGACCGTAACTCGCTGAACGCCGAATACGGCCAGATGTCTGACGAACTGACCCGTATCGCTCAGTCCACCAACCTGAACGGCAAGAACCTGCTGGACGGTTCCGCTAGCACCGTGACTCTGCAAGTCGGTTCCAACACCGGTACTTCGAACCACATCGACCTGGTCCTGACCGGCAGCTTCACTGCTTCGGCTCTGGGCGTTTCGAGCGGTAGCAGCTCGATCAGCGGCAGCGACAACACCTCTGCCCACACCAACGTTGACGCCGCTATTTCGGCAATCGACGCGGCTCTGGCAACGATCAACAGCACCCGTTCGAGCCTGGGTGCTTCGCAAAACCGTCTGACCAGCACCATTTCCAACCTGCAAAACGTTAACGAAAACGCCACTGCTGCACTGGGTCGTATTCAAGACACCGACTTCGCCGCTGAAACCGCTAACCTGACCAAACAACAGACTCTGCAATCAGCTTCCACCTCTGTTCTGGCCCAGGCTAACCAGCTGCCATCCGCTGTTCTGAAACTGCTTCAGTAATAACGGCTAGAGTTTTGGCGGGGGAGTATGCTTGCGTGCTCTCCCGCTTTTTACTTTCGAGAGGTGAGTGTACATGGACATAAGTAACAGGATGAATGTGTCTTATCCAATGATCCAGTCGTTGCCCGCGGTGCCTGTGGTTGCTGACAAGCCAGCCGTGGCGCCTCAAGTCGTTCCTGCTCCGGCGGCTTCATCGTCGTCAGACTCATCGACAAGTAAAGACTCAGATCCAGACAGGAAGCCAGAAGAACTGGAAGCGGCCGTCAAGCTAATGGAAAAGTTCTTTCAGCCGGTTCATCGTAACTTGGAGTTTTCCATCGACGACAAGTCGGGGAAAGTGGTGGTGAAAGTGATCGCCGCCGATACAGGTGAAGTGGTGCGGCAATTGCCGTCTGCTGAGGCGTTGAAGCTCGCCGACAGTCTGAAGAACGCCAACAGCCTGTTGTTCGACGCGAAAGTTTAAATGGCATGAAACGTGAACGCGGCACTTAGGTGTGGCGTGCTCGTCAAAATGCCGACTACAACTGAAAGGAGACTCACATGGCTAGTCCTATTACACCTGCAACCGGCCTCGGCTCGGGCCTGGCAATCGGTGACATCGTCACCGCGCTGGTCAACTCCGACAAGTCGGCCAAGCAGACCCAGATCACCACTCAGACCAAACTGGTCACCACCAAGATTTCCGGCATCGGCACGCTGCAAAGCGCGATGACTGCCTTTCAGACCGCCCTGACCAACCTCGGGAAAACCGACACGCCTGCATTCGCCGGCTATGCGGCAAAAGCCTCGGACGCGACCAAGCTGACCGTAACGTCCGATAACTCGGCCGTGCCCGGTACTTACAACATCAACGTCATAGGCCTTGCCACCAGTTCCAGTGTCGCGAGCGCTTCTTTCTCCGGCGGGTCCGCCAGTGCTATTCCGAGTGGCGATTTGACCCTCACTCAAAATGGCATTGACACCAAGATCACCATCCCGACCGGTGCCACGCTGGCGTCGGTCGCCAAGCAGATCAACGCACAAAGCGCGACCTCGAAGATCAGCGCCAACATCATCACCGATGACAATGGTTCACGCCTGGTGTTCAGCTCGACGGTGACGGGTAAAGGCACGGACATCACGGCGTCGAGCACCACGTCGCCCGAGTTCAACATTGCTGCCAACGCGAAGCTTGATCCGGCCAGTACCACCAGCGCGGGCTACATCGACAAGCAAGCGGTAGACGCCAGTCTGACCGTCAACGGCCTGAGTATCACCAGTGCCAGCAACACCATCGACAAGAGCCTTGGTGGCGTTTCCATGACACTGGTGGGGGGAACGGGTACTTCGACTGTGACGGTGTCGGGGAACAACGATGGCCTGAAAGCCTCGCTGCAAACCTTCGTCGATGCTTACAACACCGTCGTCAAAGCCGTGTCCAGTGTCACCAAGGCGACGGTAAGCGACACCCCGGACAAAACCACCGGCGCAACCGTGACGGCTGCGGCGTTGACCGGCGATGCGATGCCGCGCTCGATCCTCTCGGCCATCCGCGACCAGCTGGTGACGACCGGTGCCCCAGGTGGCCTTTCCGTGCTTTCGCAGCTGGGCATCACCACCGGTCAATCCGACGGTACGCTGAGCCTCGATGCCACCAAGTTTAGCAAGGCGATGGACCAGGGCCTGGCGGGCGACGTGCAGCAACTGTTCAGTGGCACGGACAGCACCAACGGCTTGCTCTCGCGGATGCAGGCTGCCATCACGCCTTACACCCAGACCGGCGGTATTTTCGACACGCGCACCACCAGCCTCAACAAGCAGCAGACCGATCTGACAAACCAACAGGCCGCCCTCGACCTGCGGGTGACCACGCTGACCGCTACCCTGACCGCCAAATACAACGCGATGGACTTGCTGGTGGGGCAGCTGAAAGCCTCTTCCACCAGCATCACCTCGTTCTTCGACTCGCTCAATGCCCAGAAAAGTGGCTGACCGTTGACGAGTTGATCAAGACCCGGCCGCCAGTGCCGGGTTTTTGGCATCTGGCCTTAAAGTTTTTCCGGCCCGTGTCGATACCCTCAATATAGAAACTTCGAGTTGTGCGAGGTAAGACAATGAACCGTATGGCAGCCCTTCGGCAGTATCAGAAGGTCAACTCACATGCCCAGACCGCAGTGGCCACGCCACACCGTCTGGTGCAGATGCTGATGGAAGCCGGCCTGGACCGTATTGCCCAGGCCAAGGGCGCCATCGAGCGCAAAGACACCCCCGCCAAAGGCTTGTTGATCGGCAAGGCGATTGAAATCATCGGCGGCCTGCGCGAAGGTCTGGACATGGAAAAGCAGGCGCAAGCCCTGGCCCACGTCGACAACCTGTACGTTTACCTGATGAAGCGTCTGGCGGAAGCGAACATCAAATCCGATCCGAAGATCCTCGATGAAGTCAGCGGCCTGCTGATCACGGTCAAGGAAGGCTGGGATGCGATCGGCGATCAGCAACCCGTGCTCTGAAGGAGAACCCCATGAGCGCTGCACTCAAGCGAATCGAAGAAACCCGTGAAGCCTTGGTCGATGCCCTCGAGCAGCGTGACTGGGAGGCGATCGGCCAGCTCGATATGGCCTGCCGGGCCTGTGTCGATGAGGTCATCAGCCAGGCAAGCAACGATGAGCCTGAGCTGCGAAATAATCTGGAAGAGCTGCTAGGCGTCTATCGCAAGCTTATTGACGTTGCTGTGGGCGAACGTCAAGCGATCGTCGACGAAATGTCGCAGATCCAGCGAGCGAAAAGCGCGGCAAAGGTTTACCATCTGTTCGGTTGACACTTGGTCCATAGCCAAAATAAGTACGCCATAAATTTGACTGTGTACGGTTTTTTGACTTAACTAGTGAAGTTCACTAATTTCGGTGATTGACACGTCTCAACGGACGATACGAAAGCCAAGCTTGCCCGTGATCGGGCATCGAGTTGACTAGGGAAGTTGCTATTGCATGTGGCGTGAAATCAAAATCCTGCTGATCGATGACGATAGCCAGCGCCGCCGTGACATGGCGGTGATCCTGAATTTTCTGGGTGATGAGAACCTGTCTTGCTCCAGCACAGACTGGCAGCAAGTCGTGGGTTCGTTGACATCCACCCGAGAAGTGCTTTGCGTGCTGGTCGGCAGCGTGAACGCCCCGGGCAGCCTTCAAGGCCTGCTCAAAACCGTGGCCGCGTGGGACGAGTTTCTTCCGGTCCTGCTGATGGGCGAGAATTCCTCGGCCGAACTGGCGGACGATCTGCGCCGCCGGGTCCTCTCCACCGTCGAGATGCCGCCCAGCTACAGCAAACTGCTGGACTCCCTGCACCGCGCCCAGGTCTATCGCGAGATGTACGACCAGGCCCGTGAACGCGGGCGTCAGCGCGAACCCAATCTTTTCCGCAGCCTCGTCGGCACCAGCCGTGCGATTCAGCACGTTCGCCAGATGATGCAGCAGGTCGCCGACACCGACGCCAGCGTGCTCATCCTCGGTGAATCCGGGACCGGCAAGGAAGTCGTCGCGCGTAACCTGCATTATCATTCCAAGCGCCGCGATGCGCCGTTTGTGCCGGTCAACTGCGGCGCGATTCCGGCCGAGCTGCTCGAAAGCGAATTGTTCGGCCACGAGAAGGGCGCCTTCACCGGCGCCATCACCAGCCGGGCAGGGCGCTTCGAACTGGCCAACGGCGGGACGCTGTTTCTCGATGAGATCGGCGACATGCCGCTGCCGATGCAGGTCAAGCTGCTGCGCGTCTTGCAGGAACGCACCTTCGAGCGCGTGGGCAGCAACAAGACCCAGAGCGTCGACGTGCGGATCATTGCTGCGACGCATAAAAATCTTGAAGACATGATCGTCATCGGCAGTTTCCGCGAGGATCTGTACTACCGTCTGAACGTGTTCCCGATCGAAATGGCCCCGTTGCGTGAGCGTGTGGAAGACATTCCGCTGCTGATGAACGAGCTGATTTCGCGCATGGAGCATGAGAAGCGCGGGTCGATCCGCTTCAATTCCGCTGCCATCATGTCCCTGTGCCGTCACGGTTGGCCGGGCAACGTGCGTGAACTCGCCAACCTCGTCGAGCGCATGGCGATCATGCATCCGTATGGTGTCATTGGCGTCTCCGAGCTGCCGAAGAAATTCCGCTACGTCGACGACGAAGACGAGCAACTCGTCGACAGCCTGCGCAGCGATCTCGAAGAGCGCGTGGCCATCAACGGCCATACGCCAAACTTCGCCAGCAGCGCATTGCTGCCGCCTGAAGGCCTGGACCTGAAGGACTACCTCGGTGGTCTGGAGCAGGGCCTGATTCAGCAGGCGCTGGACGATGCCAACGGGATCGTGGCACGCGCCGCCGAGCGTTTGCGTATCCGCCGCACCACGCTGGTAGAGAAAATGCGCAAGTACGGCATGAGCCGTCGCGAAGGCGACGAACAGGTCGAAGACTGACTGTCGTTTGACGCGTCAAAAATAAACCGCTGATTTTTCAGCGGTTTTTTTTCGGCACGGGGATTGCTAAGTCTCTGAGAACATACCGTTTACTGACGGTTCGCTACCCGAGAGATCAACTATGCCCCAGGCCGCTCAGATGTCTTCCGAACCCGGTTCAGCCATTGGTTCGTTAGTGCAGCAGTCCCCGGAAGTGGCCAGCAGGCAAGGCCTTGAACAGGCCTTCGCGCTGTTCAGCCAGATGTCGACTCAACTGACCGATTCCTACGGCCTGCTCGAAGCGCGTGTCACCGAGCTCAAGGGCGAGCTGGCCGTGGTCAGCGCCCAGCGCATGGAGGAATTGGCGGAGAAAGAGCGTCTGGCGAACCGCTTGCAGCATCTGCTCGATCTGCTGCCCGGTGGCGTCATTGTTATCGACGGCACTGGCATGGTCCGCGAGGCCAATCCTGCCGCACTGGATCTGCTGGGCGAGCCGTTGATCGGCATGCTCTGGCGCCACGTCATCGCCCGCTGCTTTGCGCCGCGCGAGGACGATGGCCACGAAATCTCCCTGAAGGACGGGCGTCGGCTGTCTATTGCCACCCGTTCGCTGGACGCCGAGCCGGGCCAATTGGTGCTGCTCAACGACCTGACCGAAACCCGTCATCTGCAAAGCCAGCTGGCGCGCCATGAGCGTTTGTCGTCCCTGGGCCGCATGGTCGCGTCGCTGGCCCATCAGATCCGTACGCCGCTGTCCGCCGCCATGATCTACGCCAGCCACCTGGCCGAACAGGCCTTGAACGTCGAAACCCAACAGCGCTTTGCCGGACGTCTTAAAGAGCGGTTGCACGAGCTCGAGCATCAGGTCCGCGACATGCTGGTGTTTGCCCGTGGCGAATTGCCGCTGACTGACCGAGTGACGCCGGCCGCGCTGGTGGCCGCCCTCGAATCCGCCGCCCAGACCCATGTGCGTGATGTGGCCGTGCGCTGGCAGTGCGACAGCCCGTCGGGTGAGTTGCTGTGCAACCGCGACACGCTGGTCGGCGCGCTGCTCAACCTCATTGAAAACGCGGTCCAGGCCAGTGCCGGCCAGAGTGACGGGCGGCGCCGCCTCAAGATTCATGCGTACAACCGCGGCAACACGTTGCGCCTGTGTGTCAGCGACAGTGGCAGCGGCATCGAGCCTGCGGCCCTGGCCCGCATCGGCGAGCCCTTCTTCACCACCAAAACCACCGGCACCGGTCTCGGTCTGGCCGTTGTCACCGCCGTGGCGCGGGCGCATCAGGGGCGTGTCGAATTCCGCTCGCGTCCGGGCCGTGGCACCTGCGCCATCGTGTCGTTGCCACTGGTTCCGGAGACAGGCCCTGGCGCGTTGGCAATAACGGCAGGTGAGCGCTCATGACCATCAAGGTGCTGCTGGTCGAGGATGACCCGTCTCTGCGCGAAGCACTGGGCGAAACCCTGGCGCTGGCCGGCCATGATTATCACGCGGTTGGCTCGGCGGAAGAGGCGCTGATCGCCGCTGCCGATTCGTCGTTCAGCCTGGTGGTCAGCGACGTCAATATGCCCGGCATGGACGGGCACCAATTGCTCGGCCAGTTGCGCAGCCGCTACCCGCAGTTGCCGGTGCTGTTGATGACCGCCCATGGCACGGTCGACCGCGCGGTGGAGGCGATGCGTCAGGGCGCGGCCGATTATCTGGTCAAACCGTTCGAGCCCAAGGCGTTGGTGGCGTTGGTTGCCCGCCATGCGTTGGGTCGCCTCGGGCCGGCCGATGGCGAGGGTCCGATCGCGGTCGAGCCTGCCAGCGTGCAGTTGCTCAGCCTCGCCAGTCGTGTCGCGAAGAGCGATTCGACGGTGTTGATTTCCGGCGAGTCGGGCACGGGTAAAGAAGTGCTGGCGCGTTTCATTCATCAGCAGTCGCCGCGCGCCGGCAAGCCGTTCATTGCGATCAACTGTGCGGCCATCCCGGACAACATGCTCGAAGCTACCCTGTTCGGCCACGAAAAGGGTTCGTTCACCGGTGCCATTGCTTCCCAGGCCGGCAAGTTCGAGCAGGCCGAGGGCGGCACTCTGCTGCTCGACGAGATTTCCGAAATGCCCATGGGCCTGCAGGCCAAGCTGTTGCGTGTGCTGCAGGAGCGGGAAGTGGAGCGGGTCGGTGCGCGCAAGCCTATCGAACTGGACATCCGCGTGCTGGCGACGACTAACCGCGATCTGGCGGGCGAAGTGGCGGCCGGGCGTTTCCGCGAAGACCTGTTTTATCGACTGTCGGTGTTCCCGCTCGCGTGGCAATCCTTGCGCCAGCGTCCCGCCGACATTCTGCCGCTGGCCGAGCGTCTGCTGGCCAAGCACGTCAATAAAATGAAGCACGGGCCGGTGCGGCTGTCGGCCGAGGCGCAGAAGTGTCTGGTCGGCTACGCCTGGCCGGGCAATGTCCGCGAGCTGGACAACGCGGTACAGCGGGCGCTGATTCTGCAGCAGGGCGGGGTGATTCAGGCAGAGGACTTCTGTCTTGCCGGGCCGGTCACGTTCGCCGCCGCGCCAACCCCTCAGGTGTCGGCGGTCGCGACCGGCGCCATGGAAGTGTCGCCCGATATCGGCAGCGGGGAAGGGGCCGGCGCACTGGGTGAAGACCTGCGTCGCCGGGAGTTCCAGATGATCATCGACACCCTTCGCGCCGAGCGCGGCCGTCGCAAAGAGGCCGCCGAACGCCTCGGTATCAGCCCGCGTACGTTGCGCTACAAGCTGGCGCAGATGCGTGATGCGGGGATGGATGTCGAAGGGTTTTTGTTTGCCTCCTGAGCAGGCGCGCGTGTCGGTGAAATGGATGCCTGCCTGATTTGAGCTGACGACCGATATCCGACAACCCGCTGATTTTTCAGTGGGTGTGATGCCGTCTTCGTGAGCAAGCTCATTCCCACAGGGACTGCGTCTGATAGGGCATCGCGCGGTGTCAATGCGTGAAGCGCCTCTGCGTTTATGTGTCCGTTCAAATACCCATCCGAACACTTTCATCAAACGTGGCACATCGCCGCTATTGGTCTGGCACCCTTGTTGCTAATACTTAGGTAACCGCTGAATCCGTGTCAAAAATCTGCGGCCCTTTTGAGAGAAACGTCATGACCCAAGGTGTTGAATTTAATCGCTTGATGTTGGACATGCGCTCCATGCAAATGGACGCCATGGCTCAGCCCAAGGCCATCGCAGCGCCAGAACAGGCCGGTGCGAGCAGTTTTGCTGACATGCTCGGCATGGCGGTGAACAAGGTCAACGACACCCAGCAGGCGTCGAATCAGTTGTCGACCGCTTTCGAGATGGGCAAGAGCGGCGTGGACCTCACCGACGTGATGATCTCCTCGCAAAAAGCCAGCGTGTCGTTTCAAGCGCTGACCCAGGTACGCAACAAGCTGGTTCAGGCGTACCAAGACATCATGCAAATGCCGGTTTGAGGACGATTTAAGTCATGGCCGAAGCCGCCGTCGATAACGTACCCGCCAAAACGGGTGCGCCAGGAAGCAAGCCGCCGATGTTCGGGCTGGCGTTCCTGCAAAATCTCTCCGAGATGACCATGCTGCGTCAGGTCGGCCTCATGGTCGGTCTGGCTGCCAGCGTGGCGATTGGTTTCGCCGTCGTGCTTTGGTCGCAACAGCCTGATTACAAGCCGCTCTATGGCAGCCTGTCGGGTGTCGACACCAAGCAGGTGATGGACACGTTGGCCCAGGCCGACATTCCCTACACCGTCGAGCCTAATTCCGGCGCGCTGCTGGTGAAGTCCGATGACCTGTCCCGTGCCCGCATCAAGCTGGCCGGCGCCGGCATTGCCCAGAGCGACGGCAACGTCGGTTTCGAAATCCTCGACAAGGATCAAGGCCTGGGCACCAGCCAGTTCATGGAGGCCACTCGTTACCGTCGTGGCCTGGAAGGCGAACTGGCGCGGACCATCTCCAGCCTGAATAACGTCAAGGGCGCCCGCGTTCACCTGGCGATTCCGAAGAGCTCGGTGTTCGTGCGTGACGATCGCAAGCCCAGTGCTTCCATTCTGGTTGAGCTGTATGCCGGTCGTTCGCTGGAGCCGGGTCAGGTGCTGGCGATCATGAACCTGGTCGCCACCAGCGTGCCGGAACTGAGCAAGTCGCAGATTTCTGTCGTTGATCAGAAGGGCAACCTGCTGTCCGATCAGGCCGAGAACTCCGAGCTGTCCATGGCCGGCAAGCAATTTGATTACACCCGTCGCATGGAAAGCATGCTGACCCAGCGTGTACAGAACATCCTGCAGCCGGTGCTGGGCAATGACCGCTACAAGGCAGAAGTCTCGGCAGACGTTGATTTCAGCGCTGTCGAATCCACCGCCGAAAGCTTCAACCCGGACCAGCCTGCTCTGCGCAGCGAGCAGACCGTCAACGAACAACGCTCCAGCGGCAGCGGTTCAGGTGGCGTACCGGGTGCTTTGAGCAACCAGCCGCCAGGCCCGGCGACTGCGCCACAGAACGCCACCGCCGGTGCTGCAGGTGCCGCGGGCGCCATCGCCCCGGGCCAACCGCTGCTGGACGCCAACGGTCAACAGATCATGGACCCGGCCACCGGTCAGCCGATGCTGGCGCCATACCCGGCCGACAAGCGTAACCAGTCGACCAAGAACTTCGAGCTCGACCGTTCCATCAGCCACACCAAGCAGCAGCAGGGCCGGGTCAATCGCCTGTCGGTTGCGGTGGTGGTGGATGATCAGGTCAAGGTCAACCCGGCCAACGGCGAAACAACGATGGTGCCGTGGACCGCCGATCAATTGGCGCGCTTCACCCGTCTGGTGCAGGACGCCGTCGGCTTCGACGCCAGCCGTGGTGACAGCGTCAGCGTGATCAACGTGCCGTTCTCCACTGATCGCGGCGAAGTGATCCCGGACATTCCGTTCTATTCGCAATCGTGGTTTTGGGACATCGTCAAACAGGCCATGGGCGTGCTGTTCATCCTGGTGCTGGTGTTCGGTGTACTGCGTCCGGTGCTCAAGGGCATCACCAATCCTCAAGGCAAGCGCCTTGACGGTGACTCCGAGCTGGGCGGCATGATCGGGATGGACGGTGAACTGGCAAACGACCGCGTCAGTCTGGGCGGTCCGCAAAGTATTCTGTTGCCGAGCCCTACCGAGGGCTATGACGCACAGCTCAACGCAATCAAGAGCCTTGTGGCCGAGGACCCGGCGCGTGTAGCGCAGGTCGTCAAAGAGTGGATCAACGCTGATGAGTGATAGAGCTGCTGCGCTTAAATTGACCCGCGTGGACAAGGCCGCGATTCTGCTCCTTACCCTGGGTGAGACCGATGCCGCGCAGGTCTTGCGCCACATGGGGCCGAAAGAGGTTCAACGTGTGGGCGTGGCCATGGCGCAGATGCGCAATGTGCACCGCGAGCAGGTCGAGCAGGTGATGAGCGAGTTCGTCGACGTGGTCGGCGATCAGACCGGTGTCGGCATCGGCTCGGACGGCTACATCCGCAAGATGCTCACCCAGGCACTGGGCGAGGACAAGGCCAACGGCCTGATCGACCGGATTCTGCTGGGCGGCAACACCAGCGGTCTCGACAGCCTGAAGTGGATGGAACCGCGCGCGGTGGCCGACGTCATCCGTTTCGAGCACCCGCAGATTCAAGCCATCGTCGTGGCCTACCTGGACGCCGATCAGGCCGGTGAAGTGCTGAGCCACTTCGACCACAAGGTGCGTCTGGACATTATTCTGCGCGTGTCGTCGTTGAACACCGTGCAGCCGGCGGCGCTGAAAGAATTGAACCAGATCCTTGAGAAGCAGTTCTCGGGCAACGCCAACACGTCCCGTACTACCTTGGGTGGTATCAAGCGTGCGGCGGATATCATGAACTTCCTCGACAGCTCGATCGAAGGCCAGCTCATGGATTCGATCCGCGAAGTGGACGAAGACCTGTCGACGCAGATCGAAGACCTCATGTTTGTCTTCAACAACCTGTCCGACGTCGACGACCGCGGGATTCAGGCCTTGCTGCGCGAAGTCTCCTCCGATGTGCTGGTCCTGGCACTGAAGGGCTCCGACGACGCCATCAAGGAAAAGATTTTCAAGAACATGTCCAAACGTGCCGCCGAACTGCTGCGCGACGACCTGGAAGCCAAAGGCCCGGTTCGCGTCAGCGACGTGGAAGGCGCCCAGAAAGAAATTCTCACCATTGCCCGTCGTATGGCGGAGGCCGGGGAGATCGTTCTTGGCGGCAAAGGTGGCGAGGAAATGATTTAAGCGTAGGTGCCGTTGATGTCCAGCTCCGATAAAGCAGCACCCAGTGAGCTCATCCGCGCCCAGGATTTGCGCGGCCTCGACGTCTGGGCCTTGCCCAGCTTCGACCCGCAGGTGGAAACGCCCGAGCCGGAACCGGTCATCGAAGAAGCCGAGCTCGCCGAAAGCGAAGAAGTGCCGCTGGAGGAAGTCCAGCCGATGACCCTGGAAGAGTTGGAAAGCATCCGCCAGGACGCCTACAACGAAGGGTTTGCCATCGGCGAAAAAGAGGGTTTCCACAGCACCCAGCTCAAGGTTCGTCAGGAAGCAGAAGTGGCCCTGGCGGCCAAGCTCGAGAGCATGGAAACCCTGATGGGGCATCTGTTCGAGCCCATCGCCGACCAGGACGCACAGATCGAGAAAGCCATGGTGTCACTGGTCGAACACGTGGTCCGGCAGGTCATCCAGCGCGAACTGAAAACTGACTCCAGCCAGATCGGCACGGTGCTGCGCGAAGCGTTGCGACTGTTGCCGATGGGGGCGGCCAACGTGCGCATTCTGGTCAACCCGCAGGACTTCGCGCTGGTCAAAGCCATGCGTGAGCGTCACGAAGAAACCTGGCGCATTCTCGAGGACGATACGATCCAGCCCGGCGGTTGCCGTGTCGAGAGCGAGCACAGCCGCATCGACGCCACGGTCGAGGCGCGGATCAGTCAGGCCCTCGGCAAAATGTTCGATCAGTTGCACGAGCAGGCCCTTCATCCGGCGCCGCCCGATGTGACCATCGAACTGGAAGAGGCGATCCAGAGCGCCGAGAAAACCACTTACCCGCTGGGTGCTGTCGATGCGCCTTGAACGCACCAGTTTCGCCAAGCGTCTGAGCACGTATCCCGACGCCATCTCCCTGCCTACGCAGCCGATCGTCGAAGGACGACTGCTGCGCATGGTCGGCCTGACCCTCGAAGCCGAGGGCCTGCGCGCGGCCATGGGCAGCCGCTGCATGGTAATCAACGACGGCAGTCATCACCCGGTCGAAGTGGAAGCCGAGGTCATGGGCTTCTCCGGTGGCAAGGTGTTCCTGATGCCGGTCGGCAGCGTCTCCGGCATTGCACCGGGCGCCCGCGTCGTGCCACTGCCGGACACCGGCCGTCTGCCGATGGGCATGACCATGCTGGGCCGCGTCCTCGACGGCGCCGGTCGCCCCCTCGACGGCAAGGGCGGGATGAAAGCCGAAGACTGGGTGCCGATGGACGGCCCGACCATCAACCCGCTCAACCGCAACCCGATCAGCCAGCCGCTGGACGTGGGCATTCGCTGCATCAACGGTTTGTTGACGGTCGGCCGCGGTCAGCGTCTGGGTCTGTTCGCCGGTACCGGGGTGGGCAAGAGCGTGCTGCTGGGGATGATGACCCGCTTCACCGAGGCCGACATCATCGTCGTCGGGCTGATTGGCGAACGGGGCCGCGAGGTGAAGGAATTCATCGAGCACAGCCTGGGCGAGGAGGGCCTCAAGCGCTCTGTCGTCGTGGCCTCCCCAGCGGATGACGCGCCGTTGATGCGTCTGCGCGCGGCAATGTATTGCACGCGCATCGCCGAATATTTTCGCGACAAGGGCAAGAATGTCCTGTTGCTGATGGATTCGCTGACCCGTTTCGCCCAGGCCCAGCGGGAGATCGCCCTGGCCATCGGCGAGCCACCCGCGACCAAAGGCTATCCGCCGTCGGTGTTTGCCAAGCTGCCCAAGCTGGTGGAACGGGCCGGTAACGCCGAGGCGGGCGGGGGTTCGATCACCGCGTTCTATACCGTTTTGTCCGAAGGCGACGACCAGCAGGACCCGATCGCCGACTCGGCCCGAGGCGTGCTCGACGGCCACATCGTGCTGTCGCGGCGACTGGCCGAAGAAGGCCATTACCCGGCCATCGATATCGAAGCGTCGATCAGCCGGGTGATGCCGTCCGTGGTCGATCCGCAGCACATGGTTCAGGCGCAGTATTTCAAGCAGTTGTGGTCGCGTTATCAGCAGAGCCGCGATCTGATCAGCGTCGGTGCGTACGTGGCCGGCGGCGATCGCGAGACTGACCTGGCGATTTCGCTGCAGCCTCAGTTGGTGAAGTATTTGCGCCAGGGCTTGCAGGAGAACGAGAGCATGCAGAGCAGTGAGGAGCAGTTGGCGAAGATTTTCAATCCTCAGGCTGGGGGTTAACCGGTCATGGCAGTCAGTCGCGCAGCCCGTCTGGCGCCGGTGGTGGAGATGGCCGAGAAGGTCGAGAAGGCCGCCGTGCAGCGCCTGGGGCATTTTCAGGGTCAGGTGCGGCTGGCTGAGGCCAAGCTGGGTGAGCTGGATAAGTTTCGCTCTGATTATCAGCAGCAGTGGATCGACAAGGGCGCCCATGGGGTGTCGGGTCAGTGGCTGATGAATTATCAGCGCTTCCTCAATCAGTTGGAGACGGCGGTGGCGCAGCAGCGTCAGAGTCTGGCGTGGCATGAGAATAATCTGAACAAGGCGCGCGGCGAGTGGCAAAAAGCGTATGCGCGGGTGGAGGGGCTGCGCAAGCTGGTGCAGCGGTATATCGATGAGGCGCGTGCGCTGGAAGATAAACGCGAGCAAAAGCTGCTGGATGAGTTGGTACAGAGGTTGCCTCGGACCGAGCAGTTTTAGGAGCTTGAGATCAAGATCAAGATCAAGATCAAGATCAAGACCCTTAAGATCACGAGCGTCTGCCTGGGGGCAGACTGTTTCGCCTTCGGCGAGTTACTTTTAAAAAGCACTAAAAGTAACCAAAAGTGCCTGCTCCTGGTTTGGCCCTCCTGCGTCGGGTTCCCTCGCTCCGGTCTTGCTCCGTGGGCCCGCGCCGAACGGACATCCATGTCCTGACGGCGCTCTCGCCGCATCCATGCGGCTCGGCCCACTGCGCAAAACCTGCGCTCGGCCTGCACCCGAGTCGCGTTTTGCGGTGTTTGAACTGGCGTGGGAGAAGATCAAAGGCAGTTGCACTGTAGGACTGGCTTTAGCCGGGAAGCTCTTGATCTGTTTTTGATCTGTTTTTGATTTTCGTACATAGAAAGCCCAAACACCGCAATCGCGACTTGGGTGCAGGCTGAACGCAGACGACGCGGAGTGGGCCGAGCGGCATGGATGCCGCGAGAGCGCCGCTAGGACATGGATGTCCGTTCGGCG